>NZ_CALMCQ010000441.1 GCF_937863175.1 uncultured Meiothermus sp.
AGCTCGATAGATATTCCCTGAGTGGGTCTGCAAGAATCGCCCCGACCGAAGGGAGAATCAGGGTGCTATACGGGAGTGTGCCATCCTTGCCATTTTGTAAAGAAAATCAAGCCAGTCGTCCGAGCATGAAGCGAACCAGGGGATGTAGACAAGCGCTTCGGAGGTTGGGGAAGTCTTTGGAATCCCCTGGCCCGCCTGCGGTTGCGCCTGTTCCACGCATGTCTGACCCCCTGCTCGCTCTAAGCTATAAGCTATGACCATGCAACTCGACAACCTCGAGCCCCACACCCTGCGCGACCCCCACGGCTACAGCGGCAAATGGCACTTTTTCCCCCAGGATGTACTGCCGATGTGGGTGGCCGATATGGACTTTCCCATCTGTCCCGCCATCCCCAAAGCTATCGTAGAACGGCTCCAGGAGCAGGTGGGCTACCCACCAATGCAAGGAGACAAACAACTATTGGATTTGATCATCCAGCAGCAGGGCAGACACGGCCTGACCAACCTGGCCTCAGAAAACCTGTTGCTCACCACCTCGGTGGTACCGGCCATCTACGCCAGTGTCCTGGCCCTCAGCAGCCCTGGCGACGAGGTGATTACCCAGGTTCCGGTCTATCACCCCTTCCTCTATGCCCTGAACGAACACCACCGGGTCACCCGGCACAACCCCCTGTTGCGCACTCCAACCGGCTGGGAAATAGACTTTGACCAGCTCGAAAGCCTGGTGAGCCCCCGCACCCGTCTGCTGATGCTGTGCAACCCACAAAACCCCACCGGACGGGTCTTCCGCCGCGATGAGTTGGAAAGATTGGCTGAGTTCGCCCTGCGCCACCGCCTGTGGGTGATGGCGGATGAACTCTGGGCCGACCTCATCTTTGAAGGGCCACACCATTCCATGGCTTCCCTTAGCCCCGAGATCGCCCAGCGCACCGTCACCCTCACCGGGCCCTGCAAAACCTACAACCTGGCTGGGCTGGGGGGTGGTGTCGCCATCAGCCACAACAAGCAGATCCTGGCCGCGATGGCCGGAGTGAGCAGGGGAATTGGCGGCCACCCCAACGTGCTCTCGATGGCGGCCTGGCGGGCTGCGCTAGAGTACGGGCAGGACTGGCTGCAAGAGGTGCGGGTCTATCTCCAGAGCAACCGCGATTTCATCACCTCGTTTGTGGAGCAGCACCTGCCACAGGTGGGCTACACCCCGCCCCAGGGAACCTACCTGGCCTGGTTCGATTTCTCGGCAGCCCCTTTTGGCCGTCAAGCCCACCAGGTGATACTCGAGCAGGCCAGGGTCGGCCTCAGCGATGGCAGGATCTTTGGGCCAGGGCTCGAGGGCTGGCTGCGCCTGAACTTTGCCACCAGCCGGAACCTGGTGCAAGAAGCCATGGAACGGATCGCCAGGGCTGTCCAGGCAGCGGACTGAGCCCAGCCTGGCTAGAATTTTCCACCTCAGGAATTTGCAGTACGCTTGAGAGTCTCGGCAACTGAGCCGCGCCCGTGCGGTTCTTCAAAATGCATCGCGCATAACCATCGGCGAAATTTCTATCGTGGGCGCACTTAGTCCATTGTGTTACTCATGCAGAGAAGGTGGGTTTAGACTACCATTAGAAAACGGTGAGCTATCTTCTCGAATGGCACAACTTCATCTTTGCGCTCCCCCTGGCGGTGGGGCTTTTGCTCAGCATTGCCATTGCGTTTAGCGGGTTTGGGCCTTCCGGCGAGGCTACGCAAAGCGATGAACAGGGGGGCCCGGACACCGTAGAGGACGCAGATAATGACCCCAGCACCGCTCATAACCCGCACGGCTCTATGCTGGGGGCACTGGGGGGCTGGTTTGGTTTAGGAAAAGGGGCCTCGCTGACCCTGCTGCTGCCCATCCTGCTGTCCACCTGGGGACTGGTGGGGCTGCTGGTCAATACCGCACTGGACTCCTGGCTACCCCCGGCGGTCTTTTTTCCAATAGCAGCGATTTTGGGCTTGCTGGGGGCAGGGTTGGCCGGCAATGGTGTGGCTTCGGTGGTACAAAACCTGCTGCGGCAGGAGGGCCGTAATGTTCGCAAGCAAGACCTGGTAGGGTGCGGCGGGCGGGCGGCTTTTCGCATTGATGGGAGTGGAGGAGTGGCCAACATCCGCGACAAAACAGGCAACATTCACCGGGTGGTCTGCAAAACCCTGCCTGGCGAGCCGCCCATTGATGGAGGAACCGAGATTCTGGTGGTGGATTTTGACCCCAGCCAGGGCACTTACTTTGTGCAAGTCCACCCATTCCCGGAAGAAGTCGCGGCCCGGCCTTGATCACAGCGGCCAGGAAAACACCCCCGCAAACCCAAATCTTCCTAAACCCCTGAGACCCCTGGCCCCTGGCTCTTTTTGTAGTCTGCTTCAAAAGCAATCGCGGAGGACACATGCTGAGTACAATTCTGATTCTGGTCTCGTTGTTGTTGATTGGCTTGAGCTTGTTTGGTGGCGAGATTATTCGTGGCTGGACGGGCATCAACAGTGCAGTGAGCGGGATTCTGGGCCTGATGGTGCTTTCGGCAGGGCTCCTGGCCTGGCTGACCCAGCAGTTCTACATCAAACCCTCGGCCAACCTGGCCTACGTGATGACCGGGCTGGGCGGGCGGCGGGTGATGATTGACCGGGGCGGGTTCTTCTTTCCCATCCTTCAGCGCTATGTGCCGGTCAGCCTGGAAACCATGAAGCTGGAGGTCGAGCGCAAAGGTCCCGACGCGCTCATCACCAGGGACAACCTGCGTCTGGACGTGAAAGCTGAGTTTTACATCAAGGTCGAGCCTAAGGAAGACTCGGTAGTAAACGCCAGCCGCAGCCTCGGCGAGAAGTCGGTCACCCCCCAGGCGGTTTCGACCCTGGTCTTCGAGAAGCTGGTATCGGCTCTGCGCAGTGTGGCCGCCACTCAAGATCTGGTGGAGATTCACTCCCAGCGCGACCAGTTTGCCATCTCGGTACAGCAGCTCGTGCGCTCCGACCTCGAGCCCAACGGTCTGACCCTGGAGTCGGTCACCATCTCCAGCCTGGATCAGACCAGCCAGGAGCTGCTCTCCGACACCAACATCTTCGATGCCCAGGGCAAGCGCAAGATCACCGAGATTACCCAGTCGGCCCTGGTGGAGCGCAACCGCCTCGAGCAGGAAGCCAAGCGGGCCATCACCCTCAAGAACGTGGAGACCCGCAAGGAAATCCTGGAGCTCGAGCGCACCCAGGCCGAGGCCGAGGCCACCCAGCAGGCCGAAGTGGCCAAGGTCTCGACCGCTAAACAGCGCGAATCCGACACCTACCGCATTGAGCAAGAACGCCTGACCCGCGAGGCTGAGATCGGGCGCGAGCAGGCCGTGCAGGCCGCCGCCATCGAGCGCGACAGGCTGCTACTCCTGAAAGAACAGGAGAAACAGACCACCGACGTGGAGCGGGAAAAGGCTGTCACGCTGGCCGAGCGGGAGCGCGAAATTGCCATCACCGAGGCCGAGCGCCGCCGGGCTGAGGCCGAGAAGCAGGCCCTCCTGGCCCAGGCCGAACGCGAAAAAGCCAACCAGCAAGTCCTCACCGTGCAGCAACTGGCCCAGGCCGAGCGCGAGGCCCAGACCAAGCTCATCACCGCCAAGCAGTCCATCGAGCAGGAGCGCATCCGCAAGCATACCGAGGCCGAAGTGGCTGCTTTTGCTGAGGTAAAGCAAGCCGAAGCCACCAAGGCCGCCGCCCAGCTCGAGGCCGAAGCGGCCATCACCAAAGCCAGGGCCGAGGCCGAGGCTCAGGAGTTGATTGCCAGGGGCCTGACCGCCAACAAAATGGTCGAGGTGGACGTAGAGCGCGAGAAAGTGAGCGTGGAACAGGCCCGCGTAGAGGTGGAACGCCAGGCCCTGGAAAACCGCCAGACCTATAGCGCGGCAGCCCTCGAGTTCGAGTTGCAGAAGATGAAGGTAGAGGCTACCCGCGATGTCCAGGCCGAGATGGCCCGCAGCATCGGCAGCTTTATGAGCAAGGGCAATATGAACATCTATGGCGACCCCACCACCTTAGCCCGAATGACCGAGCAGTACAGCCAGGGCCTGGGGGTGGGTCAGTTGCTCGACGGACTGAGCAAGGGCTCGAACGGCAAGTCCGATGAGTTAATTCAGCAGATGTTCAGCCTCTTGCAGCAATTGACCAACAAGGAAACCGCTGCTGATAAGAACGCAGACAAGGGCAGTTGAGAGGAGGGCCAGGGGCAAGGAAAGTACGCAACCGGGCTTGGCGTTCGGGTTAGTGCCCATCATCTCGCATGGCCCGCGAGAGCGAGGCAACCCAGAGATAGCTGCCTCGGCGGGTACTTCCTGGACTGCTTCGGGGCCTGAGTGCGCCCAGGATAGAAGTTGCGATGATGGTTTCTTCGGAGCTGCATTGCTGGGGTTTGCTTCGGCGCCGTTCGGTTGCGAGCCTTTCAGCGCACTGCAAATTCCTAGCCAGGAGATACCTGGCAGCATACCGTGACGGGCAACATGGCGATTTTTTTTTCACGGAGCGGAAGGCTCCTGGCGGATTTCTTCTCAGGCAACGGTTGCTTGCCCCCTATCGGCGCGAAATACTCTCCCCTGTTCTGGCTATCTTTTCAGCATCTCCCGCCCCACCATGACATATTCTTCCCAGGCACGCAGGGCTCTGGAGTCGGGTATATTCTGCACCACAGTTCCAGCCAGCACAGCTTTTTCGTAGGCGGCCAGGCGATGGATGGCGTTTTTGAAGTGGGGAAATTTTCTGGCTTTCAGGTGGGCAAAGGTACGCAGTCCATCCAGCGAGGGGAAGGGCGGAACCAGCGTAACCAGGATCTTGAGTGGGAGGCCCTCGAGCTCCCCGACAAACTGCTCCAAACTGACCAGTGAGAGCATTCCTGGTGAGGTGGGTACGACCACCAGATCGGCCTTGTCGGCGTACTCGCGCAAGGTTTTGCCCTTTGGGTGTCCAGCGGTATCAATCACCACGTGCTCAAATCGCTTGGGTCGGGCATCCTCGGGGCCTGCGACCTCGAAGGGCAGCCCCGCCCCCTGCCGCGCCCAGACCAAAGCCCCCTCTGCCGGGTCGGCATCCACCAGGAGCGTAGGGCCGCGCAGTTGCAAAAAAGCTGCGAGGTGTACCGCCGTGGTGGTCTTGCCCACCCCGCCCTTGAGTGATGTCACCAGAACACGCATGGCTGGCCTCAGTCTAACCGCTTTCCATTCCCTGATACCGAATTCATATCCATAATCATCCCTCGGCTAATACATCACCATAGTCGCCGTCAGCGCAGTCCTCCGACTGCGCTCAAGGCCCTTCGGCAAGGCTCTGAGGTGTAGCCTTCCGGCGAAGCAGTCCCGAGCAACCCATCGGTCAGGTGCTGTTTGCGCTCCTGCTGGACTGCTTCGCTGGCCTGCGGCCTCCTCGCGATGACATTCTCCAGGCTGATTAATCGAATACTCTCTATGCCAGGTAGGTATGAGACGCCTGCTTCGCCAAACGAAGGGACGGATGGGGGCAAAGCAAAAGAGCTACCTCATGATAAAAGTCTGCCCCTGCTAGTGCTATGCACCATCGAAGGCGCAACGAAAGGATCTGGATAGCAGCATCCGGGGTTGCTCTTAGTCCCTGGCTATCCCATTGCCAAACAGGAAACGCATCATCTCGGGGAAACGCCGCGCCCAGTGGCCCTCGTTGTGCACCCCTTCTTGGTCTTCGATGTAGAGGTAGTCGTGACCGGGCTGCCAACCTTTTTGCGTAAGCAAGCGGTGCATTCGGCGCACCCCTTCCAGATACCGGCGGCTACTGACGTGTGAAAGGGTGAGTTCGCGGAAGCCCACATCCATATAGAGTCTGCCCGGCACCTGAGGGGCTTTCTCCACAAAGTTGTAGATTGCCCCATCGGCAAACCAGAACGCCGGACTCACCACTCCCGCTTTGCCAAAGACCTGGGGATAGAAATAGTAGGCGCTCAGACTGATAAACCCACCCATCGAAGAACCCATCACCCCGGTCTGGTCGCGGCCCCGAAGGGTACGAAACTCGTCATCTATAAAGGGTTTGATGGTTTCGACTAGAAACTTGAGGTATTTCTCACCCTTGCCGCCGCCATGCTTGGGGTCACGGAAGGGGCTGTACTCGTTGAGACGCTCCACTCCCGTGTTGGGCACCCCCACCACGATGGCCTCTATGCCCTCCTGGGCCAGCTTCTCCATGCTCTCGTCCACCTGCCACTCGCCCACATAACTGGTGGCTTCATCGAAGATGTTTTGTCCATCGTGCATGTAGAGCACCGGGTAGGGTCGGTTGGTCTTGCGGTAGGAGGGGGGCAGGTAGACCAAAATATCGCGCTTGTTACCCAGTTGCGGGCTGCGCAAATCTTTGTAGACCAGTACCTCTCCCACCACGGTATGGCCGGGGCTGGTAGGATGAGGTTTCCATACCTGTGTCTGAGTAGAATAACCCATTGGGGTATTGTAAAGGCTTACGACTAAAAGGTGAGGTTTGAAACACTTTTTTAGCGACATATACCGGGCGCCGGCTACAGTAGACTTCTCCAATTTTCACGCCCAGCAGATGTTTTGCCGCCAGGAAGGGTAAGATGTGAAGGGCACTGTAACTCCTCATAACGTTTGGGGATCATTATCTATCATGGCCTTTGGAGGCCCGTTTCCGGGGTGAGCTGGGCATCGGTTTTGGCGGCAGGGCCACCTACTGGTTTGCCGAAGGGGTAGGGGTGGTCAAGCAGGTCAGCGAGGGCAGTTTGGCGGGCAGAGTAGCGAGCTACTCGAGTTTGGGCGGTAGCGGGAGAGTATGCAGTTACTGGCTTCTGGGAGCGCTGCCGATATTCCGTTTAAGCCCGCCAGGAACTCCTTAAAACATGAGCTCTCCTGAGATCCCGATCAACTCTCGAGCCAGCTCCTCCAGGCCCATAATCCCGCCCTGCGGAAGCACCCCCGCCTTGTGTCTGAGCCGCCCGAAAGTATCCTGACTGGCCGGCGAAAGGTGGTTGCCTGGCTGGCCTTGCCAGTGGTCAACCGCCCACACGATTTTCTGGGTTTGTTCGAGGTAGCCAAGCTGCTCGAGCAAACCGGCATAGGCCAGCAGCGCACTGGCCAGACGAGACGGAACCCCCAGCTCCAAAAAAAGCGACAGGGCCTCGATATAGCGTACCTGGGCCAGGGCGTAATTTTTTTGTTGCAGATAGATTCCAGCCAGATTGTGCAACGAGTTGGCGATACCCTGATGGTCGTTGATTTTGCGCTTGAGCGCCAGGCTTTCTTCCTGGGCCGCAATGCGTTCCTCGACCGTGTCATGGAAATGCCCCACATTGGCAGTGGCGTAGGCCATCCCCTGAATATCGCCCACCTGGCGCTTGACCTCGAGGCTTTTCAGAAACAATTCCCTGGCTTCGGCATCCTGGCCCAGATAGGCCTGCACAATCGCCAGGTCGTTGAGCGAGGTTCCCACTCCCCACAAATCCCCCACCGTCTTGCGCAACTGCAGGCTTTCCTCCAGGAGGCGCTGGGCTTCATAGGGTTGACCTGTTTCGCGGGCAATAACCCCCAGAAGGTGCAGTACCGAAGCCGTGCCCTGCACGTCTCCAATCCCTCGAAATAGCTCCAGGCTCTCTTGCAGTTGTTGTTTGCTCTGTTCCACCCTACCCAGTTCTTTGTTGAGCGAGGCCAGCACCCGCAGGCCCCCCGCCTGGGTCTGGGTGGAAAAGACCGTCCCTGGCAAAAACTCCTGGAGCCACCCTACTCCCTCGGTAAACAGCCCCCGCACATAAAAAAACCACTCGAGCGCCACCATCAGTCGCAGTCCTCGCTCGGCATCGCCCGTCTGCTTGAAGGTGTTCAAAGCCACCCGGAGGTTGTCGAGCTCGAGGGCTACTCGCTCCAGCCCTTCGGCTTGCTGAGCCCCTTTGAGTTCGGGCGCGATGGCCTCAGCAAAATTCAGATAAAACGCCGCATGGGCTTGTTGGGCCTGGGTACAGGCTTCAGGCGATTTCGAGAGCCTGGCCAGGGCAAACTGCCGCAGCAGCTCGTGCATCTGGTAGCGTCCCTGGCGCTGTAAATCGCGCTTGAGTAGCGACAGGCTAATCAGTGAGAGCAACGACGAGACCGAGGCTCCCGCCACCGCCTCGGCAGCCTTGCGTTCGAAACCCCCGCGAAAAACCGCCAGCTTGGCCAGAATCATCTGCTGGGCAGGCTCCAGAAAAGCCCAGGACGAGCCAAAAGCCGCTTCCAGGCTATGGTGCCGCTCGGGGCGATCCAGACCCGCATCCGGCAGGTTCAAAAAACTCTGGTTGTGCCTTATCTCGCGGGCAATCTCGCTCAGCGGCAACACCCTTACCCAGGCCGCAGCAAGTTCCAGCCCCAAGGGCATACCCTCGACCATGCTGCATATTTGTTGGGCCGCCCCCAGCTCGGTCCCCCCCAGGTTCAGATTCGGCTCGACCCGCCGTGCGGCCTGCAACAAGAGCCGCATGGCCCCCGAAGCCAGCGGGTTGGCGTCGCCGGGCACCGTCTGCAAACCCCCCAGCTCATAGACCCATTCTTCGGGCAGGCCCAGCCGCTCCCTCGAGGTGGTCAGGATGGTCAGACCCGGCACCATCAGCAAGCGGGACAAGAATTCCACACCCCCCAGCAGGTGTTCCAGGTTGTCCAGCACCAGTAGCATCTCCCGCTGCGCAAAATGCAACTTCAGGGCCTCGACCTCGTCGCCCCTGGGCTTAAGGCCCACCTCCTGGGCCAGCCGCATAGCCAGCCCGGCCCCATCCGCCAGCGAAGCCAGCGAGAGAAACAGCACCCCATCGCGGTAGAGGTGCTCAACCTCCTGCGCGACCTGGCTGACCAGGTGGGTCTTGCCCATCCCACCCGGTCCCGTCACACTCACCAGCCGGCGCTCTTGCAGCAAGCGCTTAAGCGCCACCACCTCACGATCCCGTCCGATCAGGCTACTGCTGGGCCGGGGCAGGGCTGGGGGAATTTCTGGCCCCATGCCCTCGTAGCGCTGGGCATAGTCGGGCATCAGGGCATAGCCTTCGCTACCGGGAATCAGGGCTTTGGCCCGGCGCAAATCCTGCACGATCTGCACCATGCGCCCGGGTAACCCTTCGGACTGTTGCCACAACCAACCAATAAATTCACCCGGTGCTTCCCAGCGCAGTTGGGTGCGCACAAAAACCCTGGTGGCATCCAGCGAAAATGGGGTCAGGACAACCTGCTCACGCGGTATCGAACCCAGCCAGGCTTCAGCCCTGGCCTCCGGCGTGCCCACCAGCACCAGCCCCATCACCGGGCCATCGCCAGCCTGCATCAGGCGTTGCAGGGCGTTCAAGCTGGCCGCGTCCAGCAGTTCCAGCCGATCCACACACCAGACCACCCCCTGTGCGACCTCGGACAGCCTTTTCGAAAGGCCCGGCCAGTCGCCTGCTATCGCTCGTTCGCTTTCCTCCAGGCCCAGTCCATCCAGCAAGGCCCCAAAGGGATGGGTGGCATAGGCCCGCCGTCCCACCAGGTACACCACCCGGTAGCCCAGCAGCTTAGCCGCCTGGCTTACCTCACGCAAAAATCCACTGTGGCCCGCCTTCTCCGGCCCAGCTACCAGCAAGGCTGCCCGGCGCAACTGGGGCAACACCTTGAGAAAGCGTTGGGCGCTCTGGCTGGCAGCTTCGCGTTCGAGCAGCCGTCCCGAAGACCCTTCCGGCAAAACTTCCAGACCCGCCAGACGGCCCCGACCCGCCCTTTTGGCCGCATACAGGCTAATGTCGGCCCGTTCAAACAGTCCCTGGGGGTCTTCCTGGCCTGGGGCAGCCGTTGCCAGCCCGACACTCACCGAGACCGAGAGCGGGGGATCCCCCGCAAAAGGCTTGCTTTTGATCATAGACAGCAACCGCTCGGCCAACCCCACCGCCTGCTCCTGATTGGTCTGGGGCAAGATCAGCACGAACTCGTCGCCGCCATACCGAAACAGCAAGTCCGAGCCCCGCACCAGCTCACTCACCCGCCCCACAAACTCGAGCAGAATCTGGTCGCCACGGATATGACCAAACACATCATTGATGCTCTTAAAGTGATCCAGGTCGAGAATCAACAGCGAGGTATGCAGCCCCAGCACGCTGGCTGAGGCCAGAATTTCCCGCAACGCTTCTTCGAAACCCTCCCGCGACCGTGCCCCGGTCAGGGGGTCGGTTCGAACTAACCCCCGCTCCATATCTCCAGAATAGGCGATGGAAGGCCCGCCGGGTGGTTATGCAGGCATCCAGCAGCCGTACCCGTTACGGGCTCCAGGGGGTAAGTTTCGCACGGGATCGGTTACAGGATTTACCTGGACAAGGCAGATATTCGATTTGGAGCAGAATAGATTTCGTGTCAGGAGG
Organism: uncultured Meiothermus sp.; assembly: GCF_937863175.1. Lineage (GTDB taxonomy): Bacteria > Deinococcota > Deinococci > Deinococcales > Thermaceae > Meiothermus. Next base: position 10,367 of record NZ_CALMCQ010000441.1, read on the forward strand.
CTAGCAACTGCCCGCTCAGCGCCGCTGGGCCAGTCGGGCTCGAGCCTCATCGTGCCGGGCTTTGGTGATAGGGTAGCGCCAGACCAGGAGGGCAGCCAGGAAGAACATCAGCGCGGCTACCGGGCCGACCATCCACTGAATTCCCGATACGGCCTGGGCGGTCTGTACCACGGCTTCGCGGTCGTAACCGACCAGCTCGAGCATCATCGCGTTCAGAAATGCCCCCAGCGCAAAAGCGGTCTTCTGTCCGAAGGTAAAGATTGAGTAGAGCAGCCCCTCACGGCGTTTGCCGCTCGCCAGCTCATCGAACTCGACCACATCGGGAATCATGGCCCAGGGGAAGAGCAGTACGGTAGCGGTTCCGATCCCAGCAAATACCGTGAAAAACAGTAGCAGTGGCGAGAGCCAGCCCGCTGGCGAGAGCGTGACCAGCAGAACCAGACTCAGGCTCAGGGTTAGCAAACCAGCTATAAAGGCGGCTTTCTTGCCTACACGGGCCGAAACCAGGTTCCAGACCGGCAGAACCAGGATCGCCACCCCAAACAAGAGCCCCAGGATGGCAGTCTGCTCGCCCGCCGAGAGCGCAATGGCCGAGATCAGGTAGAACGGCAAAATCGAGGAGACCACCCCCAGCCCGATGGTGACCGCCACAAAAATCAGCAGCACTTGAGGAAATCCGAAAGCCCCAAAGACCGAGCGGTACTCCCGCCACAGCTCGAGTCTGCCCGGAGGCTCGAGCTGGCCAGTTCGCTCACGCACCAGGGCGGCCATGGTCAGGTAGGAGAGACTCATCAGAATGCCAAAGACGATTCCCATACCAATCCAGCCGAAACGGGCGTCCTGGGGGAGCCCCTGGCCGGCATTAAAGGTCGAAATCAGCAGCGGTGGCACCGCAGCCCCAATCAGCGAGGCCAGCGTGCCAAAGCCGATTCGATAACTGGTCAGGGCGGTGCGCTGGCTGTACTCGGGCGCTAACTCGGGGGTGAGGGCCATGTAGGGCACCTGCACCGTGGTGTAGATCAGGATATGCAGCCATAAAGCCAGGGCCGCCAGGGCAAACACTGCGAGGTGGGAACCCTCGGGGATGGTCCACAGCAGGGCAAAGCTGATGCCAAAGGGAACCGCCCCGATCCAGATATAGGGCTTGCGGCGGCCCCAGCGGCTGCGGGTGCGGTCGGTGATCAGCCCCATTACCGGGTCGGTAAAGGCGTCAAACAAGCGCCCGGAGAGGAGGGCCAGGCCCGCCAGGGCCGGCCCCAGCCCGACTATTTCAACCAAAAAAAAGAGCAGAAAGAAATTGATGGTGTTGTACGAGAGCGAGGCCCCAATATCGGCCACCCCGTAGCCCCACTTTTCCCGCAGGGAAAGCTGTTTTGTCATGCCGGTTCAGCCTACCATAGCCCAGAGGCTTCGGATAGGCTGACCTGGAAGCGGGTCTAAATGAACCCCTTATGGATCGTGTCGCATGGAGTTGTGGTCAGGGCAGGCTCTCGAGGTCGGCCAGATCTTTGAGCCGTCCACTGGCTTGCTTGTTGCGCTTGAGGTCGTCGAGTGAGATCAGACTGGCCTGCACGCCGTCAATCTCCGCGATGACCTTACGACCGTAGCAGTCGGACCTGGTCGTGACCTCGAGGCGGTCTTGAAGCCCCATTCCCTCAAAGCTTGAGAAGACCTGGATTTTGCCGCGATTCAGACGAGCTTCCGCCATATCAACAGTTTAGCAGAGGGCTCGAGGCCGACCGAAGTGCGGCAACTCTCGCGTATGCTTGCGCACCAACCCGCCGACCTCGAAAAGTGGTACACACCGCACTCTACTAAAGACTACTAAATGGCTCGAGACCTTCCACCGAAAATCCCGAAAAACCATCCCCACACCGTTGTCATTCTGAGCGGAGCCTAGCAGAGTCGAAGAATCTCCGAAGGGCGAACATACGCCAACTCGATGTTGTGAAAAGGACTTTCACCGCCGACAAGAAGCGGGCATGACGCAGTAAGAGATGCTTCGTCGGAAAAAACGCCTCCTCAGAATGACCACGGCCAGGCGGCCTGAAGGCTCGCTATGGGATGCTTTTGCGCTCAGACCCATCGAGCACAGAAAGCCGTTTCTGCAAAGCCCTACAAAACCGGATCAGCGCAGGGATTCGAGGGCTCGCTTGTACCGCATTGCCTTCGCTTCCGGCAAATCGCCATTTATCTGTACCACGATGTTGCGATACACCAAAACCCATGAAAAGAAAATCGCGCTTTGCTAGACCCCCAGGTTCCCCACCTTTTGTTTCTCCACCGGCGTACCGGTCAGTCCGTTAAAGGCGTCTACTTCCTCCAGGAAACGGTGAAAGAGATAAATCGAGTCGTGGGGGCCGGGGCAGGCCTCGGGGTGGTACTGGACGCTGAAGACCGGGTAGCGCAGGTGGGCCATGCCCTCGAGGGTTCCGTCGTTCAGGTTGATGTGGGTGGGTTTAAACTCCGTCAGGCTATCGGGATCTACCGCGTAGCCGTGGTTCTGGCTGGTGATCTCGACCTTGCCGGTCAGCAGGTTTTTGACCGGATGGTTGGCCCCCCGGTGTCCAAACTTGAGCTTAAAGGTGCGTCCACCCGCCGCCAGACCCAGCAACTGGTGGCCCAGGCAGATGCCAAAAGTAGGAACCAGTCCCATCAGCTTCCAGAGGGTCTGGTGAGCATAGCGCGGCATACCGGGGTCGCCGGGGCCGTTGGATACAAACAAGCCGTGGGGCTCCAGAGCCATAATCTGCGCGGGGTTGGTCTTGCCGGGCACTACAATCAGCTCGAAGCCCATCTCGGCCATGTAGCGCATCTGGGCGTGTTTGATGCCGAAGTCCATCACCACCACCCGGCGCCTGCCCTTGAAGGTGGGAAACTGGTAGGGAAGTGGCGTCGAGACCTCGGGGGTCATGTCGCACCCGTCTATGTCTTTCCAGAGGCGGGCCTCCTCGCGCAGGGCGGCCAGGTCTTCGGGGGTAAAGCGGTAGCCGGGCGAACCAAACAGGGTGGCATGGGCAATCACCCCTTTCAGCACCCCTCCCTCGCGAATTTTGCGTACCAGGGCGCGGGTGTCTATGCCTTCCAGGCCAATCACGCCGGTCTCCCGCATGAACTCTTCCAGGCTCTGCTGGGCGCGGGGGCCGGCAGTATACTTGCTGAACTCTCGAGCCACAAAACCGCGCACCCAGGGGCGGTTACTCTCCATGTCAAACACATTCACGCCGTAGTTGCCCTGATGGGGGTAGGTCATCACCACAATCTGCCCGTGGTAGCTGGGATCGGTCAGGATTTCCTGGTAGCCGGTCTGGGCAGTGTTGAACACCACTTCGCCCACGTTCTTACCCCGGTGCCCGAAGGCATAGCCGGGGTAGACGGTTCCATCTTCAAGTACCAAAACGGCGCGTTCTTTCATGGCAAGACCCTCGAGTTCATTGTAGTCGGGCGGCAACTTTGGGGTAGGCATCCTCAGGACTGAGGATCTTGGTCACGCCAATCTCGCGGCAGTTATCGTAGAAGGGACATGCGCTGCACTCCGCAAACACCTTGGGGGGCAGGGCTTCGCGGGTGGTGACCTGGTAGCCCAGGCTGGTAAAGAACCTGACCTGAAGCGTCCAGGCAAAAATCTGCGGAATGCCCAGATCCCTGGCTTCACGCTCGGCAGCCAGCGCTATCCAGCGCCCGAAGCCCTGGCCCTGCCGCTCGGGGTGCACCGCCAGACCCCGCACCTCCGCGATGTCGTGCCAGAGGATGTGCAAGGCCCCGCAGCCCACAATATGCCCGTCCTCATCCTCCAGCACGAAAAAATCGCGCAGGTTTTCGTAGAGGTGGTTATGGCTGCGCACCAGCATCAGACCGCGCTCAGCCCAGTACTTGATCAGGGTGTAGATCGGCTCCACATCCCTCATCCGGGCCTTGCGAAGCTCCACGCTGGCATCCCAGCGCACCTGCGGCAGGATGGTGGTTCCCAGTTCGATCACGCTGCTCATTGGACACCTCTATTTAGCTCCAGCTGATTGCGGTTCTGACTACGATGTATGGGCGAGTGTACGCAGTACGAGACTCCTCGGGTTTGGATGATTTGCCGGACGGTTAGCCACCGACCGGTGACCTCGGAATGACCATGGTTTTGTGTTTTGACCTTCGACATTAGACCTTCGACCTCAATCAACTTCCGATTTGGCTACCTTAACGGCTTCTCTCACGGCTTCCGGTGCGGTTCCGCCATAGCTTCGTCGTCGGTGAATGGCGGTTTCCAACCGCGTGAGCTGCAAGGCATCCTGGCCAAACAGGGGGTGGAAACCCTCGAGTTCGCTCAAGTCCAGGTTGCGCAACTCTTTATCGTTGTCCAGGCAATACTTCACGATGCGCCCCACCACATGATGGGCTTCGCGGAAGGGCAGGCCGCGCTCGGCCAGATAATCGGCCAGCTCGGTGGCCAGCGAAAAGCCTGACTCGGCGGCTTTGAACATTGCCTCGGGGTTCCAGCGCAAGCTCGGCAGCATCGCCGCCAGCAACTTGACCGAAGCCCGGTAGGTATCACAGGCGTCGAAGAGGGGCTCTTTGTCTTCTTGCAGGTCTTTGTTGTAGGTGAGGGGCAGTCCCTTGGTAAGGGTCGCGATGGTTACGAAGCTGCCCAGCACCCGCCCGGCCTTGCCGCGAATCAACTCGGCGTGGTCGGCATTCTTTTTCTGCGGCATGATTGAAGAGCCGGTAGAGAAGGCATCGGGCAGGGCAGCAAAACCGTACTCGAGGGTGGTATAGAGGATAATCTCCTCGGCCACCCGCGAAAGCGTAATCTGCCCGATGGTCAGTGCGGACAAAACTTCCAACACGAAATCGCGCGAACCCACTGCATCCATCGAGTTACGCATGGGGCGGGTGAACCCGAGGGTCTGGGCGGTGGCGTGGCGGTCAATCGGGAAACCCGTACCTGCCAGGGCAGCCGCACCCAGGGGCGATTCGTTCAGGCGGTTTAGCGCGTCTTCGATCCGGCTTGCGTCGCGGGAAATCATCTCGTAATAGGCCAGGAACCAGTGCGATAGCAGCACCGGCATGGCCCGTTGCATATGGGTATAGCCGGGGAGAACCAGGGGTGGGTCAGTGTACTTCTCGGCCTCCTCCACCAGCACCTTACGCAAAGTCTTCAGTTCGCCCAGGGTCGCGGTCAGCTCGCGGCGAATCCACAGGCGCAGGTCGGTGCAGACCTGGTCGTTGCGGCTGCGGGCGGTATGCAGTTTGCCACCCACCGGGCCCACCATCTCGGTGAGTCGGGCCTCGAGGTTCATGTGCACGTCTTCCAGCTCTTCGCGCCACAAAAAGCTGCCATCCAGAATTTCCTGCTGCACCGCTAGCAACCCTTTGCGAATCTGGGCCTCTTCATCGGCAGAGAGGATGCCCTGCTGGGCCAGCATGGCGGCATGGGCCAGTGAAGCCTCGATGTCCACCAGCGCCAACCGCTGGTCGAACCTCCAGGAGGCATTGAACTCCTGCGCAATCTGGCTGGGGGCCTCGCTGAAGCGGCCTCCCCAGGTTTTTTGGGTCATGTCCAGGCTCACAAATCCCCCCTCTCCCTCCTGCAGGCAAAGATGGCCAAACACCTGTATTTCACGAGAGCACCTCTAGCTTCTTCGACATCACAAAGGGCGGTGGGGTGTTGGGGTTGGCGGAGCTGTACTGCAGACTGGGGTCGTAGGCAAAACCAAACTGGGAGTACCACTTGAGCAGTTTGGGCTGGTCGTGGCGCACTGCCAGCCGGAGTTCTCTGGCTCGCACCTCGAGGGCCTGCCGGGCCACTGCGTCCATGAGTCGGTGCGCTACGCCCTGCTTGCGGTACTCGGGAAGCACCCCCAGCTTTTTAACCTCCCAGATACGGTGTTCCGGTAGGCCTGGATGGCGCACCAGCCGCACCGTGCCCACCACTTGTCCAGCCTCTACGGCCACCCAGCCATAGCCGCGCTCGAGGTCGGCCCGTACCTTTTCGGGGCTTTCCTGGTGGCCCGAGGAGTCCGGTGCGACCTTTCCAGCCCAGGCCGAACGCACCATCTGGGCCATGGTCTCGGCATCCGCAGCGGTGGCCGGGCGAATCTGCACCTGGGCAACCCGCGCCTCGATTTGCCGAAGGTGGTGCTCGAGGTGGGCGATGTAATCTTCGATCAAAAATCGCAGGGTCGCGCCGTGGGCATGGGGAACCCTGAAGGTATGGGCCAGCGACGCCTCGGGCAGTCGTTCTACCAGGTGGGCGATATGTCGGTTTAGGGCCTGCCAAAGAATCAGCAATTCGGCCCAGGGCCGCTCCTGGTAGGCTTGCAGCCGCACCCAGTCGTCCTGGGGGTAGGCGTGCAAAATCAGGCCATCGTGCAACGAGACCCGCAGGATGCGCTCCCAGTTGACCGAAGCCGAGTCAATCAGGTGCCCCAGGATTTCCCTGGCCGACCATTTCTCCGGTGCAGGCTTGCGCGACGCGGCTGCCTCCCCCACCGTCGCTAGCTTCGCCACGGCCTGTTCGACAATCGCCTGCAAACACGTCTGCATCTCCCTGTTCCCTAATCCTTCGGCTGTGCTTTGGCCCGTACCCGCAGCCGCAACGAGTTGAGCTTGATAAATCCTTCGGCATCGGCCTGGTTATAGCCCCCTTCCTCGTCGAATGAAACCAGGCTCTTGTCGTAGAGCGACAAGGGCGATCTGCGCCCCACCATCATGATGTTCCCCTTGTAGAGCTTAAATCGCACCGTTCCGGTGACGGTTCTGGCCACGTGATCCATATAGGTCTGCAGGGCTTCGCGCTCGGGCGCAAACCAGAATCCGTTGTAGACCAGCTCGGCGTACTTGGCCCCCAACTGGTCGCGCTGGTGCAGCACTTCGCGGTCTACGGTCAGGCTTTCCACCGCCCGCCGTGCGTGGTAGATCAGGGTTCCGCCGGGGGTCTCGTAGACCCCGCGTGACTTCATGCCCACGAAGCGGTTTTCCACCAGATCCACCCGCCCGATGCCGTGGCGCCCGCCAGTCTCGTTGAGCCTGGCCAGCAGGCCCGCCGGGCTGAGCCGTTCCCCATTCACCGCAACCACATCCCCGCCCTCGACCTGAATCGCCACCAGTTCAGGCTGGTCGGGGGCTTTCCAGGGATCCTGGGTCAGGCGGAACATGCCCGCTGGGGGCTCGTTCCAGGGGTCTTCCAGTACTCCCCCCTCGAAGGAGTTGTGCAGCAGGTTGGAATCCACGCTGTAGGGCTTCTCGAGGGTAGTGGGTACCGGGATGCCGTGCATGGCTGCGTATTCCATCATCTGGGGTCGGCTGACCAGGTTCCACTCGCGCCAGGGTGCAATCACCCTGATGTCGGGCTTGAGCGAGTAGGCGGTCAACTCGAAGCGCACCTGGTCGTTGCCCTTGCCGGTAGCCCCGTGGGAGATAGCCTCGGCGTCTTCTTCCTGGGCAATCCGCACCAGATGCCTGGCAATCAGGGGGCGGGCAATGGAGGTGCCCAACAGGTAGTATCCCTCGTACAAAGCCCCCGAGCGCATCATGGGGAAAACAAAGTCGCGCACAAACTCCTCGCGCAAGTCCAGTGCAAAGGCTTTAGAGGCTCCGGTCTTGAGGGCTTTGACCCGGGCCTCCTCGACCTCTTCGCCCTGCCCGATATCGGCGGTAAAGGCGATCACTTCCGCCTGGTAGTTTTCGATCAACCACTTCAGGATGATGCTGGTGTCCAGACCGCCGGAGTATGCGAGCACGATTTTCATTCATTCACCTCTGAGGCTAAGAGTAAACCCAGACAAAGCCATACAGTACAGCCAGGCTGCATCCAGCCCAACCTCCGCCCGGTCAAAGCACACCGTATAAGCATACAAAGCACGGTCAGACAGGTCAAGCTGCTTTATCTTGCCCAGGATTCATTTGTTGGAATCTCATTTGCATTGCTTGGAGGCCGTGAGGCGCATTATCATGCTTGGCATCCGCTGGCGGTACGCCGGCCCGTAGCGTATACCCGCAGATCGCTTCCGCTGGTGGCGGTGCTGTGCTCGAGCAGCAATCTGGTAGCCTGAATCTATGGAGTGGATATATGCAGCCCTGGCTGGATACCTGTTCGGCTCCCTGCCTTTTGGATTCTGGTTTGGGGCGCTGCAAAACAAAAACCTGCTGGTAGAAGGCTCGGGCAATGCCGGCGGAACCAATGCCTGGCGGGTACTGGGGCCGGTTCCGGGCCTGATGGTGATGGCGCTGGACGTGGGCAAGGGAATCATGGCGGTCGCGCTGGGCGAATTCCTGGCGAAAGACCCCAGTGGCGGGCTGCTGGCAGGCGCAACCGCGGTGTTGGGGCACTGCTACTCAGTCTGGCTG
>NZ_CALMCQ010000442.1 GCF_937863175.1 uncultured Meiothermus sp.
CCGCGAAGGCGGTCGCACCGTCGGGGCTGGCGTGGTGGCTAAGATTCTCGAGTAACGTGCTACACTATTAGCTTGCCGGTCTGATTAGCCTGCCGTAAAGCTGGCCGGGCCGAAGGCTGAAAGAGGAACTGTATGGCAAGCGATGTACGAATCAAGCTGCTCCTGGAGTGTACCGAGTGTAAGCGCCGTAACTACGCGACGGAAAAAAACCGCCGCAACACCACGACCAAGCTCGAGCTGAAGAAGTTCTGCCCCTGGTGCAATAAGCATCTACCTCACAAAGAAGTGAAAGTCTAAGGCGGATTGTATGGCCCAAGAGCAGAACGCTGCCCCCAGGCGCCCCCTCGGCGCTCGGATTGTCAACTACTTCCGCGAGGCTCGCGCCGAGCTTTCCCGCGTAACCTGGTCTACCCGTCAGGAGATCCTCGAGTCCACCCAGGTCATCGTGGTGTTTGCCATTGTGGCGATGGTACTGCTGGGTCTGATTGACACCATCTTCCGATTCATCACGGTGCGCCTGCCCTGATGTCCTGGTGCGAGCTATGAGTATTGAATGGTACGCCGTCCACACCTACGTTGGCTACGAGGATAAGGTCAAGGGCAACCTCGAGCAACGGGTGAAAGCCCTTGGTATGCAGGACAAAATCTTCCAGGTTTTGATCCCAACCGAGGAGGTAGTTGAGCACCGCGACGGGGGTAAAAAAGAAGTGGTGCGCCGCAAGCTCTACCCCGGCTACATCTATGTGCTGGTGGATCTGGGAGACACCCCCGGTGAAGTAAACGAAGCCTGGGAAGTGGTGCGCAATACCCCTGGTGTGACAGGGTTTGTCGGAACTGCAACCCATCCGGTTCCACTGACCCCCGGCGAGGTACAGCACCTGCTGGAAATCGCTGGCCTCGCGGGGAAGAAAGAAGCCCCCAAGCCCCAGGTTACTTTCAAGGAAGGTGACGTGGTGCGGGTGGCCTCCGGTCCCTTCGCCGAGTTTACCGGTGTGGTGGGTGAGGTCAACCTCGAGCGCCAGAAGGTCAAGGTGCTCGTCAGCATATTTGGCCGCGAAACGCCGGTCGAACTCGAGTTCTCGCAGGTTGTTCGCGCATAACGCGAACGCCAGTAGCCAGTGGCTAATTGCTGATAGCTAAACCCAGTAGCCTTTGCTATGGTCTATTCGCTATCAGCTATGAGCAGGCGCGAAAGCGCCCAGGCGATAACACCACGAAGTTCGTGGGAGCCAACCCCCGCAGTTTGCGGGAACCATAAAGGAGGAAGTATCAATGAAAAAGATAGCTGCGATGGTCAAACTGCAGCTTCCGGCGGGCAAGGCTACACCTGCGCCCCCGGTAGGCCCGGCGCTGGGGCAACACGGTGCCAACATCATGGAGTTCGTGAAGCAGTTTAACGCTGCCAGCGCCAACATGGGCGATGCAATTGTGCCGGTAGAGATCACCATTTTCTCCGACCGCTCCTTCACCTTCATTACCAAGACCCCCCCGGCCTCCTACCTGATTCGCAAGGCCGCGGGTCTTGAAAAGGGCTCAGGAAAGACTGGGCGTGAGAATGTGGGTAAGCTCACCTGGGAGCAGTGCCTTCAGATCGCCAGGCAAAAGATGGCCGACATGAATGCCAATGACCTGGAAGCCGCCGCCCGCCAGATCGCGGGTTCGGCCCGCGCCATGGGTGTGGAAGTAACGGGGGTGCCCCATGCCTAAGCACGGCAAGCGATACCGCGCACTGCTGGAAAAAGTAGACCTGAACAAGGTGTACACGGTTGACGAGGCCGCCGCCCTGATTCCCCAGATCAAAAGCGCCCGGTTCGACGAGACCGTCGAAGTGCACGTTAAGCTGGGTATTGATGCCAAGAAGTCTGACCAGAACGTGCGCTCCACCGTGGCCCTGCCCCACGGAACAGGCCGCAGTGTACGGGTGCTGGCAATTGCCAAGGGTGACAAGGTTGCCGAGGCCCGCAACGCCGGGGCCGATATCGCTGCTGGTGAAGAGATCATCCAGGAGATTCTGGATGGTCGCTCCGACTTCGATGCGGTGGTCGCTACCCCCGATGTGATGGGCGCGGTCGGTTCCAAGCTGGGCCGTATCCTTGGTCCTAAAGGCATGTTGCCCAACCCCAAAGCCGGTACGGTCGGCCCCAACATTGGTGACCTGATCCGCGAAATCAAGGCCGGGCGGATCGAGTTCCGCAACGACAAAACCGGCGTGGTACATGGCCCAGTGGGTAAAGCCAGCTTCGCTCCAGAGAAAATTGCTGAGAACGTGCGGGCCTTCATCAAGGCCGTGGAGGGCGCCAAGCCTGACAATGCAAAGGGCACCTACCTGCGCTCGGTCTATCTCTCTACCACCATGGGGCCAAGCATCAAGGTCAGCACCAGCACCGCTCAGCAGTCGTAAAGTTCTCTACTCACCAAGGCTCCCTGCCAGGGGAGCTTTTTTTCATGGAGTGCAATTACCTCGAGTCGGTGAGCATCCGTCCTTGTCTTCACAAACGGCATGGCGATCTCGTAAACCGGATCGGATCAAGAAACTTAGGGGCTGGGGCAGGGGCTTTCAACCTCATTTTGAGCGATTTATAGTTAAGGGCGGATTGTGGTGTTGACAAAATCTCCTAAATTCGAGCGTATGAAGCATCCAGGCCAGATAGTTCTTCGCCAGACCCACCCCAGTAGGGCCGAATGACCCCCACTCGAGCCCTGATCTTGAGCCTCTTGGTGGCAGGGGCGGTGTTTGGGCTGAAGTGGTTGGCCTTCGTACTCACCGGTTCGGTGGCGCTGTATTCCGATGCGCTGGAGTCTATTGTCAATATCGTGGCAGCCGGAGCCGCCCTGATTGCAGTGCTGGTTTCGCGACGGCCAGCCGATAGCAACCACCCCTACGGCCATACCAAAGCCGAATACTTTTCGGCTGTGCTGGAGGGGGTGCTGATTGTGCTGGCTGCGCTGGCAATCGTAAGCGCAGCCTGGCCTCGACTCATGGCCCCCGAGCCCATTCCCGAACTGGGGATCGGGATGCTGGTCTCTCTATTCGCTTCGGGCATAAACACGCTGCTGGCCTGGTTCCTGATCCGTTATGGGCGCCAAACGCGCTCTCCAGCGGTGGTCGCAGATGGGCAGCATATTCTGACCGATGTGTTAACCTCGATTGGAGTGCTGGTGGGGATCGGGGTGGCCTGGCTGAGCGGCTGGTGGGTTCTCGACCCTTTACTGGCAATCGCGGTGGCGATCAATATCTTGTGGGTGGGTTGGCGGCTGGTGCGGGACTCGGTGGGGGGCTTGATGGACGAGGCTATCCCTGAAAACGAGTTAGCAGATATACGCAACACCCTCAAGTATGCCCTCGAGGGCCTGGCATCCGATGGCCGGGTGCTGGAAATTCACGATCTGCGTACCCGCCGGGCTGGGCCAAGCACCTTTGTGGAGTTCCACCTGGTGGTTCCGGGAAGCACCTCCGTGGAGCAGGCCCATCAGGTTTGCGACCGCCTCGAGAATGCACTAAAAGCCAACCTGGATGGAGTTCGCACCACCATACATGTAGAACCTGCCCATAAAGCCAAACATTCAACCTTCAGGATTGGTTAGAAACCTGCGGGGAAACCGCCCCGAGCGTCAAATCGGCTCCAGGGTTGGTAGACTCCCCACTCCAACCCGAAACCTGCGACCTTCTCAAAGATGCGCAGCGGTCAAAATTAACAAACCATTATGCTCTTCGTTTACCCAGTCCTCGCCCGGGCGGCTTGGGCTGCGGTTGCTTGATCTTACCATCATTCAGCCCAAAACCCATTGTTCCAAACACATGGCCGGTGGTGGGCTCGATCAGGTTGCGGTGGTCGCGGTAGAGGCGAGGCGTTTTCCAGAGGTAGAACAGTGCTTTCCAGTGGGGCAGCTCGTTGTAGCGCTCCGGCCAGAGCTCCTTGATTTTTTGTGCCACCGCCTGGGCATACTTAGGGGAAAGGGCCGGAAATACATGATGCTCGATGTGGTAGCCAAAGCCCAGGGTGAGCCACTCGAGCCACTTCGGATTCCGCACAGTCAGGCTGTTAAGCAAAGGGTCGTTGGTCTCGGTAATGGGATTGAGGAGGTGGTTGGTCGCAATAAAGCTCATGGCAATGAAGTTAGCAATCAACCAGGGAATCACAAACACAAACAAGAAATTGAGCGGCCCCAGCCAGAGCAACACCAAAAGCCAGACCAGCACCGGTAAAACCGCCTGGAAGACCACGATGGGCCGTTCTTGGGGCTTGAAGTCGGGCAGAAAGTGCCGGAACATCCGGTATGCGTGCAGGGTAAACCAGAAAGTGAAGGAGAAAAACAGGAAAAAGCTGCGAAGCGCTGGCACCTGCCGGAACATCCACTTCACAATAGGCTTCTGGATGGCGGACTCGAGCGCACCCATTGCGTCGGGGTCATCTTCGGGGTGCTGGGTATGGGCGTGGTGTTCGATGTTGTGCCATTTGCGCCAGAGTCTGGCCCCCACCATCAGCGGTATAAACGCAAGGGTTCCGGCGACCGAGCGCACGGTGGGGTTTTTGGTAACCGCACCATGCAGAATCTCGTGGGCCAGAAATCCCAGGGCGATAAACGAGTACCCGACCCCAAACGACAGCAGCAGTTTGAGCAGAACATAAGGCGTTGCCACAATTCCCCCAGCACAAAGGCCGAGCAGGGTCAGAAATACCGGCAGATAGGCCAGGCGAGCCGGAACCGGCTCAAAAAAGTGGCGTGGTAGCCGTGCTTTTAGGGCTTTGGTGTACTCGCGCAGGTGCTGTTCTTCCGTCATAGGTACTCCTTGCTGAGCAGGGTTCGAATGGGGGCAGTATACGACACACCCGTCCCAGAATCTTCAGCATCCAGTTTAGATGAAATACAAAAAGCCCCCCTGTGTTTGGGGAGCTTTCGGCTGCGGAACTGTTACGCTATTTTCACATTCTTGGCTTGAGGGCCCTTGCCATTTTTACCGGGTTCGATCTCGAACTCTACGCGATCACCCTCATTGAGGCTCTTGAAGCCCTGACCCTGGATGGCGGTGAAGTGAACGAACACATCGGGGCCACCTTCCTGGGCAATGAAACCGTAACCTTTTTCCGCGTTGAACCATTTGACAGTACCTTTGTTCATTTACTACTCCTAATGTCCATCTGAAACCTGCTGGTTTTAGGGGGACAATGGAGAGTAGCACAGGCTAGAGGCAAAAGTCAAATCCAGCCGATGCCAGGTCGTTGCGGCCTGGGTCTGAGGTGACAAGTCAACCAGCAATCCCTCGAGAATTGTGCCCAGTACGTAGTGGGTGCGGTTCCCACAAGTACACCCGGCAGTAGAGTGGACATATCGCTGATCACTTAATCTCCCTTGCCCGATTCCTGGGGTTCGCCCTCCCAGAACTCGAGGCGGAACACGTGTACCGTGCGGCTCCAGGCTGGAAGAGCCGGGAACAAAAACTTCAACTGGGCCGCAGACCAGAGGTTTTGCGGCCTGGCCAGCAGCCTACACTCTTACCTGAGTTCCCGCACTGCGGCCATGGCCAGGGCCTCGTCTGCCTCGAGCTTCCCGCCAAAACCAGCGTACTTTCCGGCACCCAAACCAATCTTCTTCAACCCCAGCAAAATGGGGTGCTGGGCCCATCGAGCCGCAGCACCCGCACCCTGGTCAGCATCACTCCCCCGGGGTGTGACGCTTGCGCAGCAAAGCATGTAAGGTTTTCATGGCCCCCAGCGCACTGGGAAAACCCACAAACAGCGCCGATTGAATGATGGTCTCGCGCACTTCCTGCACGGTAGCACCATTACGCAAAGCCCCTTCCAGGTGCGTGGCCGTCTCCTTGGGCGCCCCCAGGCCAATCAGGCTGGTTATGGCCAGCAGCTCACGGGTTTTGAGATCGAGCCCGGGGCGGGCCAGCACCTCTTCGTAGGCGAAATCGCGGATATAGGCATAAAGGTCGGGGTCAACCTCGGTCAGGCTCTGCTCGATGGCCTCAAAGTTATCGCCCCAGATGGCTTTGCGAGTGCTCATGAAGGCCAGTCTCGAGGGTCTGGGGCCCCGCGTCAAGGGTCGAGGCTCACAACCACTCCACCCTCCCGGTAGCGTAATCAACCACCCAGGCCAGGTCACCGATAGCACGGGGATTTTGCTTGTATGCATCAAACAGTACTGGCCGAACCCCGGCGGCCACTGCCCCGTTTATGTCGTCCTCCGAGTCGCCAATGTGAATCGCCTGCTGGGGTTCAACCTGCAACTCGTCCAGCACGATTTCAAAAAATCGCGGATCGGGCTTGGCCACGCCTTCCAGCGCCGAGACCCCCACGTAGTCGAAATAGTCCGCCAGGCCCGTAGCCCGTAAAACCCCAGGCAGCGTCCAGTCCCAGTTGGATACCACTCCCAGCTTGAACCCCCGGCTTCGCAATTCTGCCAGCACCTCTTTTGCCCCTGGCGTGACCGGCCAGACGTGGGAGCTTTGCCAGTTTTCTCTAAGATACTCCGCCACCTCGTCCGCATAAGCGCCTAATCCAATCCCGCTCATCAGCTCGTAGTGAAACCTACGGGAGAAATAATGGGACAT
>NZ_CALMCQ010000443.1 GCF_937863175.1 uncultured Meiothermus sp.
TCAGTACTGAGGTTTTAGGGATTACCCCAAGTGCGCCCGGATTTGCCGAGATCCAGGTAGCTCCCAGGCCCGTGGATCTTTCCTGGGCAAAAGGGGTATATCCCACCCCTCACGGGAATGTAGAAATTGACTGGTATCGGCGGGACGATCGCCTCGAGGTCTCGCTAACAACACCACAGCGAGCCCGGTTTGTGCTTCCCGAAGGCTGGGAGAGGCTCGAGGTGGATGGTGTGCTGGTTGGTGATGGTAGCGCTGTGCTGGAGCCGGGTAGCTACCAGATCGCGGCCCAGCACCATCAGAGGAAGAGGCCCTAGGAGGACAAAAAAATGGTTTCTATGGATAGGATAGGCTGTTCAACCATCACTTTTCGCATGCTGCCGCTCGAGGAGGCGCTGGGTCAGATCGCCCAGCGGGGCCTTTCAACTATGGATCTGGGCGTTATTAGCCGATTCTGCCCGCATATTGATCCGCTAACCATTTCCGATGTAGAGCTGGGTCAACTGGCTCAGAAATTGCAGGGGTTGGGGCTGCGGGTCTCGAGCCTCAATGCCTGGTCTTTGACTCATCTAAACGATGCCGATGGCCTCGAGACCGAGCTGCCGTTTTTGCGCGCCAGTATACGGGCCGCCTCGAGGCTAGGAGCCAGGGTGCTTTCCGTTCAACCCGGACGTAAGGTAGCGGAAGGATACTGGCCCGAGGCTGCAGACCAGGTGGCCCAGGTACTGCAGACGCTGGGTCGGGAGGCTCAGGAGCTGGGTCTGCAGCTGGCAATAGAGGCCCCCCACAAAGGTACTCTTGCCGAGCGATTTGAGGATGCCTGCCGCATGATTGAGATGCTGGACCCCAGCCTGGTGGGTGTGGTGCTGGACAGCAGCCACGTTCTGAACGCCGGCGCGACCATCGAACTGGCCCTCAAGCGCTATGGCCCCCGGGTATGCCACGTACACCTGCGGGACTTTCGCCAGGGAAGTATCCTGGTGACTCCCGGAGATGGTGAGGTGGACTTCCATGAGCTATTTACTGGTCTGGCACGGCTGGGCTACCGGGGCGAGTTCAACCTGGAGCTGGAGTACCAGGGATATGGCGCCGAGCAGGTCGCCACCGAACTGAGCCGGGCGCTTGATTATCTCCGGAAGGAGCCATCTCATGGGCAGTAAGAAAGTTCGCGTCGGGTTTATTGGCGCTGGCCGACATGCGACCCGCATCCTGTATCCCTCGCTGCGACTGACCGACCTCGAGCTAATCGCAGTGGCTTCACTGGTCGAGGAGGAAGCGGAGCGAAACGCTGCGTGGTTTGGCGCAAAACGGTATTACCGGAACCACCAGGAACTCATCGAAAGAGAGCGCGAACTGGACGCGATCCTGGTCGCGGTTCCGCCGCCAGCCTACCGTGAGGTGCTTTCTACTGTTTTAGAGGCAGGCTTGCCGGTTTGGAGTGAGAAACCCGCAGCAAGCTCTGCGCAGGAAGCAGCCGGGCTGGAGAAGCTTTCCGAAAGCAAAGGGCTGCCCATATGCGTGGGGTACATGAAACGTTTTGCCCCCGCCTATGAACTGGCTAAGCGGGCAGTTGAAGACCCGAGTTTTGGCACCCCAACCTTTTTCAATGGCAAGTTTGCCATGGGCGGAGGGATATACCCCGATGAATACACTTTTCTGGTGGATAACTCCGTACATATGGCCGATCTGGCGCTGTACTTCATGGGTGAGGCGGTAAGCGTGCAGTCGGTAAGAACCGAATTTGCTGGTGGAAGAGTTGCTTATGCGGTTCTGTTGAAGTTTGCCAGTGGTGCCATTGGCTCCCTTCACCTTTCCACCATGCAGTCCTGGCGGGCCCACAATGAGCGGATTGAGGTGACGGGCCGAGGATGTGCGGTAGTCGTTGACAATGTAGTTCACTTCCAGCGATTTGCTCCCGAGGGCCCAGGCGCGTTCTGGGAGCCCAACTTTACCGTGCCCACCGACGCCAACCAGACGCTGATGTTGACGGGCTATGCCTACCAGCTGCAGCATTTCGCCGAGGTAGTCCGCGATAAGGTGACCCCACGGGTAACCATTCGAGATTCCAGAAAAGCCCTAGACCTCATAGATCGCATTTATGTGGCTGCTGGAGGAACCCTGGGCTCCGATCAAAGGGCTCGAGCTTGGTAGCCTGTAGTGCTTAGCCCGACCTTACCTCTTCAAGGGCAGAATTGACAGGATAGACTGATGCAGATTTTCCGAGTTGTGATGCAGACCAGCCCAGACCAGTCGCTGGCGGTGATTCCAGTGCGGTGGGTTTTTCACTTGGAGTGAGGCATGGCTCGCCGGGTTGCGGTTTTCGACGTGGGCAAGACCAGCCTCAAGTTCAGTCTGCAGGGGGGTGGTGGCGAGGTGCTCTTCAGCCAGACTGCGCCCAACAAAGTGATTCAGGGGCCGCCCTATCCCCACTTCGACACCGAGGAGATGTTTTTCTGGTTGAAGACCCAGCTCCAATCGGTTGCCTCCGATCCGCCCGAGGCCATCATCACCGTCGCCCACGGTGCGGCCGGTGCGCTGGTGCGCGGGGATGGCCTGGCGCTACCGATTCTCGACTACGAGTATTCCGGCCCCGCTACCTGTCCCTATCCCAGACCCCCTTTTTCCGAGACGGCCTCGCCGCAGCTACCGGGTGGGCTCAATGTCGGGCGGCAGCTATTCTGGCAGGCCCAGACCTTTCCCGACGAGTTCGCCAGGGCCGATGCCTATCTGATGTACCCCCAGTTTTGGGCTTTCCTCCTGTGCGGTGTCAGGGCTACCGAAGTGACCTCGCTGGGGGTACATACCGACCTGTGGAATCCAACCCTGAAAGACTTTTCCTCGCTGGTAATCCAGCAGGGTTGGCGCAGCCTGTTCCCGCCCCTGCAGCCTGCCTGGGCCAGGCTGGGCCATTTGCGGCCAGAAATTGCCCAGGAAGTCGGATTTAGCCAGCCCTGTGCGGTGCTATGCGGGGTGCACGATAGCAATGCCTCGCTGGTGCCCTATTTGAGCAGTGAAAGCCCGAGTGTGGTCTCGTCGGGAACCTGGGTTATCAGCATGGTGGGGAACGGGGCTCTGGATCGGCTCGATCAAGCCCGAGACCTGCTGGCCGGTGTGAATGTGCTGGGCCAGCCGGTACCCACGGCCCGGTACATGGGCGGGCGCGAATTTGAGGCCCTTCTGGATGGATCGCTCCCCGATAGGGCAGAGGTCTCGTGGATTGAAGAGATCATTACCCAGGACATACTCGCTGTTCCTGGCTTCAGCCACCAGGGCGGGGCTTTCCGCCAACACCGGGGCTACTTTGTTCCCGAACGACCGGGCTCGGTTGAACTTCGCTTTGCCCTGGCCTCGCTCTACTCCGCGCTGATGATTGACCTTCAACTGGACTGGCTGGGCTCGAGCCAGAGCATTTTTCTGGAAGGCAGCTTCTGCAAAAACCCCTTTATTCCAGGGCTGCTGGCCGCGCTCCGCCCAACCCAAACTGTTCGGGTGGCCGAGGAGTCCTCGGGCACCACCCAGGGTGCGTTTTTACTGGCCAACTGGGGAGTAGAACACCCCACCCCCGGTAAGGCCGTACCGCCGATCAACTGCTCGAGTTTGGCCGAGTACAGGCGGCACTGGCGGGAGAGAACCGAGGAAGTTCTATGAGACTAGCGCCTGGTGTTTTGCGCAATCAGCAGCCTGGTTCCCTGCTGAGCGAGCCACTTTTTGGTGGCTGTGTCGGGCTCCGCATCGGTAATGTGGATCTCGACGCTCTGGGGCTGAACGATAGTCGTGAAGGCCAGCACGCCGAACCTGGTGTGATCCACCAGCACCACCGCGCTCTTGGCCGACCCGATCAGGCGGGTCTTGACCTCGGCTCCGACCAGGCTGGCGTCGGTGAAGCCACCCTTCGGAAAGTTGCTTTGTGACTCATTCCAGTGTTAGAAAAGGTCAGGAGACGCTATGGTAAAAGACCGACTATTAGCCAGTCTATGGGATGACGCAAAGGCCGCCGTAATGAGCGAGCCGGAGCTGCTGCGCTACCGCTCCAATCTACTGGGCTCCGACAAGCGAACCACCAACTACGGAGGTGGGAATACCTCGGCCAAAGTAGGTATGAAAGACCCATTGAGTGGGGAAGAGGTCGAGGTGCTCTGGGTCAAGGGCAGCGGCGGCGATCTCGGTAGCATTGGGCTGGATGGCTTCGCCACCCTGTATATGGACAAACTGGAAGGGCTCAAGCGCCTGTACCGCGGCCTTGCCCATGAAGACGAAATGTTGGATTACCTGCCACACTGCACGTTTAATCTGAACCCCCGGCCGGCCTCTATTGACACCCCCCTGCACGCCTACATCCCCTACCGCCACGTGGATCACGTCCACTCCGATGCGATCATTGCTATCGCGGCCAGCAAGGACGGGGAGCGCCTGACCAGGGAGATCTTCGACGGCCGGATTGGCTGGCTGCCCTGGCAGCGGCCCGGGTTTGATCTGGGCTTGAAGATTACCGAGCAGTCCAGAAACCCCAACTACAGGGGTGTTATCCTGGGCGGGCACGGGCTCTTCACCTGGGGTAACACCGCCAGGGAGTGCTACGAGACCACGCTGCAGGTCATCAACCAGTGTATGCAGTGGCTGGCCGCACACAATACAAAACCCCCATTTGGCGGGGCAGCCGTGGCCGCCCTTTCGCCTGAGCAGCGCCGGGAAATTGCTGCGAGGTTGATGCCCTTGATTCGAGGGAAGATCGGCAAGGACGAGGCCAAAGTCGGTCACTTTGACGACTCTGCGGTGGTACTGGAGTTTGTCAATTCCACAGACCTGGGCCGGCTCGCTCCGCTGGGCACAAGCTGCCCCGACCACTTTTTACGTACGAAGATTGCGCCTCTGGTTCTAGATTTCAACCCTGCTGCCGACCCTGTTGAAACCTTGACCGCACAACTCGAGGCCAAGCTCAGCGCCTACCGGGAGATGTACACGGCCTACTACCAGCGCTGCAAGCGCCCCGATAGCCCCTCGATGCGCGACCCAAATGCCGTGGTCTACCTGATTCCGGGTGTGGGGATGCTGACTTTTGCTAAAGATAAGTCCACCGCGCGAATTGCCGGGGAATACTACATCAACGCTATCCACGTGATGCGCGAAGCCGAGGGCGTCAGCGAATACGTGGGTCTGGATGAGCAGGAAGCCTTCAACATCGAGTACTGGCTTTTGGAGGAGGCCAAGCTCCAGCGGATGCCCAGGCCCAGGCCGCTGGCGGGCAGGGTTGCGCTGGTCACAGGGGGTGCGGGAGGGATTGGACACGCGACCGCTGGACGCTTGCTGGCGGAGGGTGCCTGTGTGATGCTCGCTGACATTGACCAGGACAACCTTAACGCTGCTCAGGTCGAGTTGAGCAAGAAGTTTGGCCACGACCAGGTGCGCTCGCTCAAAGCCGACATGACCATCGAGGCCGAAGTCATTGCCTCGGTAAGGGCCGCTACCCTGGAATTCGGCGGACTGGATATCCTGGTCTCCAACGCAGGCATCGCCACTTCCGCGCCCATCGAGGAAACCACCCTGGAAATTTGGAACCGCAGCATGGATATTCTTTCGACCGGATACTTCCTGGTCAGCCGCGAAGTGGTGAAGGTTTTGAAGGCCCAGAACCTGGGGGGCTCCATTGTGTTTGTGGCTTCCAAGAATGGCCTGGCGGCCTCGCCCAATGCGGCGGCCTACTGCACCGCCAAGGCCGCCGAGATTCACCTGGCCAGGGTTCTGGCCCTCGAGCTTGCCCCCGACGGCATCCGGGTTAACGTAGTTAACCCCGACGCCGTGCTGCGCGGCTCCAGAATCTGGACGGGCAAGTGGAGCGAGGATCGGGCTGCCGCCTACAAGATTTCGGTGGACGAACTCGAGGAGCACTACCGCCAGCGCAGCCTGCTCAAGCGCAGCGTCTACCCCGAGGACGTGGCCGAGGCCATCTACTTCCTGGCCTCGGACAGGGCCGCCAAATCCACCGGCAACATTCTCAATGTGGATGCCGGCCACGCGGCTGCCTTCACCCGCTGAAGGGGGTAGTAGAGACAAAACCACCGGAGACGCACGTTGCTGGCAAAGCGCTTTATTGCGCGGGCGGGCTATCCACCAGGGTAACTGGGGTACAGAATGAGGATGATTGACCCGGAACTGATTGCACAGGACAACCTTCAGGCTGGGCCCGGCCTCGAGGCCGACTACGCTCACCTGGCCGCCCAGCTCGGTCGCAGGGGCACCCAGATTGAACAGATAACCGAAGCGGTGGGGAGGCTGCGGGTCGGCCTGCCCTCCTGGGCGGTCGGGACAGGCGGCACCCGCTTTGGCCGTTTCCCTGGCCCCGGCGAACCGCGCCACATCCTCGAGAAGCTGGAGGATGTGGCCGTGATCCACCAGCTGACCGGCGGCAACCCCAGCATCTCCACCCACTACCCCTGGGATGCCTGGCCCGACTACCGCGAAGTTGCAGAAAAGGCCGCCGGACTGGGCCTGGACTTCGACGCGGTAAACTCCAACACCTTCCAGGATCAACCGGGACAGGCCCTCAGCTACAAGTTCGGCAGCCTCAGCCACACCGACCCGGCGGTGCGACAGCAGGCCATCGAGCACAACCTCGAGTGCATCCGGATCGGCCAGGAGCTGGGCTCCCGGGCCCTTACGGTCTGGATCGCCGACGGCTCCAACTACCCCGGCCAGTCGCACTTTGCCCGGGCGTTTGCGCGTTACCTCGAGAGTCTCAAGCAGATCGCCGCAGGGCTGCCCGCAGGCTGGCAGCTCTTCATCGAACACAAGTTTTTCGAGCCGGCGTTCTACTCCACCGTACTGGCCGACTGGGGCAGCAGCTATATCGCCGCCAGGGAGGTGGGCGAGCCGTGCAGGTGCCTGGTGGATCTGGGCCACCACGCGCCCAGTGTTAACGTGGAGCAGATCGTCTCGCGCCTGATCCAGTTTGGCAAGCTGGGCGGCTTCCACTTCAACGACTCCAAATACGGTGACGACGACCTCGAGACCGGCTCGCTCAACCCCTACCAGCTTTTCCTGGTGTTTTGCGAGCTGGCCGAGGCCGGGGCCGAGCGCTTCGCCTACATGATTGACCAGTCCCACAACATCACCGACCCCCTCGAGAGCCTCATCTTCAGCACCGCTCAGATTCAGCGGGCCTACGCCCAGGCCCTGCTGGTGGATCGTGCCGCGCTGGCCGAGGCCCAGGAAAACAACGACGCCCTGCTGGCGACGCAAATCCTCAAGGCCGCCTACCAGACCGACGTGGGGCCAATTCTGGCCACGGCCCGTCAGCGCTCTGGTGGAGCCATCCAGCCCATCCCGACCTACCGGGCCAGCGGCTACCGCCAGCAGGTGGCCCAGGCCCGCCCCAGAGACCAGCGGGCGGGCGGCGGGACTGGGTAAAGGCTTTGCTGGACAGCTGCAATTTTCCACGGTTTGTAGCGGTTCGGGTGGCCTGGTTTGGCCAGAATGGCGATCCGGGGCAATTTGCTACACTAAGACCCTGTGCGGCCCCGGAATCCCTCCGGTAGGCCCAGAGGTCTAAATGAAAACCAACATCATCACCTACGGCTGTCAGATGAACGAGTACGATACCCACCTCGTGCGGAGCGAGCTGGTCTCGCTGGGCGCAGCGTTTGTGGACACCTGGCAGGAGGCCGATTTTGTGCTGGTCAATACCTGCGCGGTGCGGGGCAAGCCGGTCGAAAAGGTGCGCTCGCTACTGGGCGAGTTGCGCAAAGAAAAAACAAAACGCAGCCTGCTGGTGGGCATGATGGGCTGCCTGGCCCAGCTCGAGGAGGGCCAGCAGATTGCCCGCAAGTTCGAGGTAGACGTGCTCCTGGGCCCGGGGGCCCTGACCGAGATCGGCAAGGCCATCGAATCGAAAAACAAGTTCTGGGACCTGAGCTTCCGCGAGGAACTCACCCACCACCTGCCACCCGCGCCCCAGGGTGCGTTGTCGGCCTTTGTCAGCATCATCCGGGGCTGCAACCACCACTGCACCTACTGCATTGTGCCCGCCACCCGGGGGCCGGAGGTCTCGCGCCACCCCGACCTGATTCTCCGGGAGGTTGAGCAGCTCAAGGCTGCGGGGGTGCTCGAGGTCACCCTGCTGGGCCAGAACGTCAACTCCTACGGCAACGACCAGCCCGGTTTTCCCAGGTTTGGCGAGCTACTTAGGCTGGTGGGCCAGACCGGCATCCCCCGCATCAAATTCACCACCAGCCACCCGGTCAACTTCACCGACGAGATCATCGCCGCCATCGCCGAGACCCCGCAGGTCTGCCAGTACATCCACCTGCCGGTGCAGTCGGGCTCCAACCGGGTCTTGCGCCGCATGGCCCGTGAGTACCGCCGCGAATGGTATCTGGACCGCATCCGGGCCATCCGCCAGGCCATGCCCGGGGTGGTGCTCTCCACCGATATCATGGTGGGCTTTCCCGGCGAGAGTGAAGAGGACTTCCAGCAGACCCTCTCGCTCTACGACGAAGTCCAGTACGACAGCGCCTACATGTTCATCTACTCTGCGCGTCCCGGTACACCCAGCTATCAGCACTTCCAGGATCTGCCCCGCGAGGTCAAGGTGGAACGCCTGCAACGCCTGATCGAGCGGCAGAAGGAGTGGAGCTACCAGAAAAACCAGACCTGGGTGGGCCGAACCGTAGAAGTCCTGGTGCGCGGCAGTGCCAAAGACGACGGCTACGCCGAGGGCCACACCCGCGCCAACCACCCCACCCTGATCCCCGCTGCCCAGGCCCCCCGACCGGGCCTGTACCCGGTGGTGGTCAAGCAGGCCACCCCGCACATGCTGTTTGGCGAGGTGGTGGGGGCACAGGCACCGGCTACCATTCCGCTGGTGATGGCTTGAGGCCTGGTCTCGGTGCATAGCCGAACAGCGGCCCGCAACCGCGTTCGTCTAATGGTCGTGGCAGCCCCTGGTTCGGCAGCAGGGCTTTCCAGCGCCGCTGCCGATACCGATAGAACACCTGAGCGAACAGCCAGATGCCGGGCGTGAGCCAGCCGGCCTGAATCTCAATTTCATCGGTGTAGCTCACCGCGCCCGGCGCGACCTCCCGAAAGGAGAGGGTGTGGTTCCACACCCGGGCCAGCCGCCCGCTCTCCTGGCTGACCGTGGCCTTCGCCGCTTTGTCAATCCTCACCCACCGAACCCTGTGCCGACCCAGGGGGACATCCTTCAGGAAGTACCACTTAAACGTATATGCAGACCCCACCTGCCAGTCGCGGGCAAGTCCGCCTTAAACTGCAGCGACCTCGGCTCGAGGATGCTCTGCCAGAGCCCAACCTCGAGGCCCCGGCCTGTTAGCAGACCCCCCAGACCTTACGGCTGCTCATCCATGCTCAAGATGGGGCGAATGTCGGTAACGGTATAGGCGAAAAGACCGCTTTCCATGAAGAGTTCCTGGATGACATGGGCATTCGGAGCATCAAGCACCATGTAATTCACATGCGCCGGTGGATCTGCCCACCGTCCCACGATCCCAACCCCGCGCTGCTTCATAAACTCTTCCATCGAGGTTAGACATGGGTGTACGGACTCGTTGCCTTCGCGCCCCGGACAGGATTCTGGACTGTGTCGCGTGATCACCATATGCAGCATGATGCCCCTTCCTCTCGCTTGCCGGTTGGTTACTCAACAATAGCAAAAATGCAGTCTGAGGGTCGGACGTCATGCACTGATCCAAGCGACCGTCCGTACACCACCGTTTGAATCAGATCGGGCCGCTTTCTGTCTCGAGGTGCCCCCTATACCGCTATACAGTCCGGCGTATCTCCCAAGACCATTCCAGTAACTGCATGGGGGCGCTATCCGAGAAACTCGGCCAGAATTCGATTAAACTTCTCCGCGCCCTCAACGAACATAAAGTGCTTGCCCCCCTCGTGCTCTTCAAAAATCTCCAGCCGGGATCCGGGGATGTGTTCATGGATCCAGACCTGGGACTTCCACGGCACCAGGCTTCCTCTTCCGCCGACAATGAGGGTCGGGAGGGTAATGCGGGGGATGAGATCGCGCCAGTCCTGCGTCGCGTGGTTGTAGAGGAGGGTGGCGGCATGGATCCGTGGGAGCCGCAGATTCCGTTCGATCATCCAGGCCTTTTCCTCACTGGACATCGCGCTGCTGACCATCCCGCCAACAAAACTCCGGGTGGTCTCCAGACCGTCTGGCCCGGCCAGGGCATTGCACATCCCGTACAGGGCCTCCGCTGTGAAGACAGCCCCAGACGCCTCCAATTCCGCCTGTGACCAGGCCGGGTTGGCGGTAATGAATGGCATCTGATCTACCAGAATGAGCCTGGCGAGCCGCTCGGCACCGAACAGATCCCAGTAGCTCCAGATCACCGAGCACCCCATAGAGTGTCCGAGCAGCGCGACCTCGCGGAGATCGAGGGCGACCAGCACATCGTGCAGATCCTTGGCGAGCCGGGCGATTCGGTATCCGTAGGCTGGCTTGTCCGATTCTCCATGCCCGCGCATATCCAGGGCGATGAGCCGGTACCGATCCTGTAACCCTGCGATTTGATGCTTAAACTGTGCCGCAGTCTGAGACCAGCCGGGTATCATTACCAAAGTCTTTCCAGATCCCGCTTCCAGGTAGTGCAGCCGGACGCCGTCACTGGTCGCGATGTGGCCCGATTTTCCTGTATTCTCGGTCATGAAAGGTACCCTCCCCTAAACTTTTTTCATCAGTTTACCAGAGGTCGAACGCTCCGGATCTGCGGCGGTGTACCTGCTGAACCGACCGTTCGCGGACACAGCCGCTTTCAACTTGAGCAGGGGCCTTGCTGGTCTCGAGACTTTCGGCTACACCGGGTGTCTCATGTTCGAAGGGTGGATCCATCCGGCCACGCGCAGATGCAAACACGGTTGCCCGCGCGGTCGGCAAGGGTCCAGTGCGCTGGCGCCTGCGACTCGTCAACGATACGGCCGCCCGCCGCGACCGCTGCCTCGAGCCGTGCCTTAACCTGCTCATACGCGACAGACACATCGATGTGCATGGCGTGGCGCAGTGGCTTGGCCGGGTCGAGTTCCTGCATCCAGACCGTTGATCCGTGCCCCAGGGGATCCACGGCATTGTCGCCGGCCATCGGGGTGTAACCGAGCACGGCGCGCCAGAAGCCAACATCAATCTCATCGCGCTTGGCCGCGATGGCGATTTGCACTTCCTGGGCAGCCGCACGATCGCGGAGCGCACCGTGTTCCCGTGCAACTGCCGAGATGGCCCGTGCGAGCCCTACGTGCTGTGGCTCGAGGCTCCAGAGGTCGCGGCTCAGCCGGACGGTCAGGCGGGTATCTGCCAGCGTTAGCAGCACCCCCGAACCCCCAACCCCCGGAGCTTTCGCAACCGCCTCGGCCAGGCGCGCCGCCTCGCTCAGCGACCCAACCCGAAAGACCGCCGTTGCGCCGCCGTGCAGCACCACCCAGTCCTCCACGCCCTCTGCGGCTAAGAACCCATGCCAACCCTGCTCGCTCATCTCAGTCCTCCCGGTCAAGCGGCGACAGGCCGCACATCATCGCCGTGCGCTCCAGGTTCAAACCGCTCACGCCTGCCGTTCTGGGTCGGCTTTAGCGAGGGTTGGGCGCAGCGGCTGCACTACCCATACCGCCGCTTCACCTCCGCTACCGAGCCGATGACCAGTTGCTCGAGGACCGACCTGTCGAGATCGGCCAGCTGCTTGAAGTACAGGCAAACCTTGCCCATGCGGTGCTTGCCAAGCCGGGACAACAAGGCTTTCTGCTGGTCTCCCTCGGTAACGACGTACACCACCAGCTCCCGGCCACGGATGGCGAAGCCGACCAGGGGAGCCTCCCCCGTGTGCCCGCTCGGGTAGGTGTACCGGTAGACACCAAAGCCGACGATGCTGGGACCCCACATCGTCGCAGGCTGCTGGGTAACCTTCTGCAGCAAAGCCATCAGTTCCTGACAGTCAGCACGCTGCCGCTCACTGGCTCTCGAGGCCAGGTACTCCTCGACGCTAGCGCCGGTGGGTTGGGTCTTGTTGTCGGCCATGGTTACTCTCCTGGTTCGCCCGGTCTGCACCGCCTAACGCGGGTGTTGGGCCGCTGCCCCTTCCTCACCCCGGCATCAACGCCAGATAGGCCCCCACCGGATCCTGGACCACCGCGTACAGGTAATTCCCATCCGCTCCCGGCATCGCCTTGATGACCCTGCCCCCTTCCTCCGGTACGCGGCGGAGGCTTTCGGCCAGGTCGCCCACCGGCAGGTAGAGGGTCCAGACGGGCGGCAGACCCAGGTTCACCCCGCGCGCATGGCAGACTCCCGCTGCGGGGGTTCCGTCTTCGCCAAGCATCTGGTAGTCGGCGTAGCGCTCGCCACTGTCCTCCATCGCGACGTCTTGCACCGACCACCCCACGACCCGCCGATAGAAGTCCCGGATTGCGGCGGCATCGGAGACGGTCAGGTCGAGCCAGGCGATGCGACCCACCGGAGCTGCCGCGTCGGGTGATGCCGCGCCATCGCTGGGGGGGATCGCCTCGGCAGGAACCACCGGGATGATTCCGAAGGCGGCCCCCTTCGGATCGAGCAGCACCGCCCACTGGCTCTTTCCCTGGCCGTCTTTGCTATGCATGAGCTCGCTCCCCCCCAGATCGAGCGCAAGCTGCACGCTGACCGCCACATCGGCGACCTGGATGTGCGGCATCCACTGGAGCGGAAGATGGGCATACTCCGCACTGCGTGCGCCCAGGCCGATGATGGGCATGCCCAGGTTGTTCAGCAGATCCTCGCGCCAAAGCGGACTCTTGCCCGTGCTGAGCACACGCGAGTAGAAGCGCACCTCCCGCTCGTGTTCGGGAACGGCGATGTCCGCGCTGAAGACGGCTCCGATGCGTGGGACAAGGGGTTGGTTCATGTCTGCTCCTGGATTTGGATTATAGCGTTTGTTGATTACCAGCTTCGCGACCGCGTTCAGTCGAGCCACCTAACGGTGCGCATCAGCCGCTTCTCGGTTTAAGGATAGCAAAAGCAGGGCGCTTGATCGCAATGGTTGGGCGAAGCCTTAAAGTCGGTTGCCAACGCTTGTTAGACGCCGCCTCGGTTGATTCATACGTCGGCGTGCGTTTGTGTCAGATGTAGCGCAGTTGATTGCGCATCTCTTCCGCCGAAACCCGATTGAGCATCACCAGTAAGCGACGGGCGAGCTCGTATGGATCACGGCGCACCGCAATGATGATACCCCAGTGCGGTTGTCCAGATGAGAAGTAGGTCTGAGCCAGTGCTTCAAAGTCCGCCCGGTTGTGGGCCTGCCCTGAGCCTTCGGGCCGAGGCCCCTCAGGCCGAGGGCTTGTCGAATGGGTCATGAACGTTTTCTGCCGACTGGCTGCATAGGCCAGTTGAGCGGCGTCATCAGCCCCTAGCTGACTGGCATCTCGGGTGGTCACTACCGTGAAGCCTCGAGCACGCACAAGATCAGCCAAGAGCACATCAACATCCTCATCAAGATAGAGCTCTACGAAGAGTCGACTCATTTAGGTTGAAAGAGTGGGTCAATCAAGTTGTCTGGAATCCGGTTTCGCTCAATGGCGGCATTGATCTCCTCCTGATGGTCGCTGTAGTAGCTGAGTGCAGCAAAGACTTGAGCAAGCGTCAGGTGCGGTAAACGACTGGGAATACTCTCCGGTGTAACCCCCTGCCGCCAGAGTTCGACAATCGCCCGTACCGGCGTCCTGGTGCCGCCGATAATCGGTTCGCCACTCAGAATGCGGTCGTCGGTAACGATATAGCGATACGCGGTGAGCTGTGCCATAACATCATCCTCGACATACACTCGTGACCTAATGTATGTTCCAGCCCAATTGTACTCCAATTGTAAGGGGCCAGCCCGGTAGCTGCCACCCGCCGTAGGTTGGATAACCTGCGCGATGCCTGGCTTCCAGAGTTAGCACCTACAGCTGACGCGTCAGGTTCATCCGGTTTGCTTTCCGCATGAAGGGCAGCAACACCCACATCAAGGGGCGGGTGGCATGACCGGACCACCGCAGGGTGAGAAGAGTCAGACGCAATCTAGCGCCGTAAACGACGTGTCCACCGTCGCAGACAACCCGTTGCCTCGAACTCGGGAGACGTATCGCTTGCCCGGATCCCCGATCAACAGTGTGTCCTCCAGGACGTAGCGACGGCCACTCTCCAGATAATGAAGCAGGCCGACCGCGCCAACTTCGCCAGGCTTACCGGCAATCACTTCGAAGCGCTCCAGACCCGAGTTCCAGAGCGGAGCCTTCGCGGGATCAAGGATCACGCGGACTACCGTCTCCGGTGGGCGTTCAATCCTGCAACTAAGCTCGACTGCGGTCTTCACACAGACCTCACTCCCGGTCGGCCTAACGGTGCGCATCAGCCGCTTCTCGGTTTAAGGATAGCAAAAGCAGGGCGCTTGATCGCAGAAGATACAGAATTTTCGGGCGAAGCCTAAAAGTCGGCTGCCATCGCTTGTTATATCGTATGTTCTTCGTTGGCTGAGCTTCTCCTCTCCTGCCTCTCAGGCGCTACCCCCTCCGTTGGCAATCTGCCTTGCGATATAGGCAGCGTCTGCGCCTACCCCACCAAGCAGGGTTGAACTTAGTGCCGTCTGGAATGGCAGGCCGACGAAGTACAGACCTGGTGCCCCCTGGACGATCCCGCGCCGGTGCCGGGGGTAGCCATCTTCGGCAAACACCGGCAGGTCGATCCATTTGAAGTCCGGGCGGAAACCGGTTGCCCAAATGACCGCTTCGGCTGGCAGGCTGCGCCCGTCTTCCACTTTTGGTTTACCGGATAGAACGCCGGATACCCGCGGCGTGCTTTCAATGCCCGCGTCAACGACCTCCTGGCGGCTGGCACGGATTAGCGGGGCGCCGTGATGGAGCGCTTTCGACCTCATCTTCCGTCCGATGGGGGTATTTACACTCAACACCCGGCTGATGAACCACCAGTACGGCCGGCCTCCCAGGATTCTGCCGACTTTATCCGCGGGGATTCTTCCCACATCTCTCCCCGCCAGCCAGACACGCTTCCCGGCTCGGGCAAGCTCCAGGCCGATTTCAGCCCCGGAGTTTCCCGCCCCCGCCACCAGTACATTCTGGATCGGGATCTGTCTAGGGTTGCGGTAGGCGCTGGAGTGTACCTGCAAGATCGCCGGGTCGAGTTCCTGGGCGAGGGCAGGTGTATAGGGCTTCTGGTAAGCACCGGTGGCGACGATCATATTCTTGGCACGGAGATCGCCCGCGCCGGTCGATATCCGATACTCCCGGTCGTTGCGGGTCAGCGCCTCGACTTTCACCCTGTGCTGTACTGGAAGGTTGAACCGCCGGACATATGCCTCCAGGTAATCCGCGACTTCGTCCTTGGTAGGGTAGTAGTAGTCGGGTCCTGGAAACGGCATTCCCGGCAGACCGTTGTACTTGCTCGGCGTGAACAACCGCAGGCTATCCCAGCGGCAGCGCCAGGCCTCGCCGGTGCGCGGGTTTTCGTCCAAGATAGTGAAGCTATCGCCCTGTTGGGCGAGGAAGTAGCCAGCGGCCAGACCTGCCTGCCCGCCACCCACAATTACGGTATTAAAGGTTTCGACTGTTGACATTCCGGCATCACTCCTCTACAATGTACTGACACTTTATTGACTAGAGTTATACTACATTACACAACTCCTGTCAATATGCAGAGGGGATGTATGAAGTCCACCTTACGTCAGCGTCAAGCTCAGGCCACCGCTAGCATGATCGTCACGGCGGCCAAAGATCTGTTTCTGGAACGCGGGTATTCTGGTACAACCATCGAAGCCATTGCCGAGCGAGCGGGTGTCGCGGTCAGCACTGTATACGCGGTCTTCGGCTCGAAACGCGGCATCCTGCGCGCCATCCGCACTGCCTGGCACGAGCGTTCGCATATCCGAGACGTAACGGTCGGCGGCCTGGGAGGATCCCAACCCGAGGAGCGGCTGGAACAGCTGGCCCAGTCCACCCGTCGGCAGTGGGAGACCGGCGCGGAGGTGATCGCCATCTACCAAGGAGCAGCAGCGGCCGATCCGGAGGCCGCCGCCGAACTCAGTCAGGCGTTGGAGGGCCGTCGAAAAGCGATGGAGACCTTCGCTTTTAGCCTGGAACCTCACCTGCGCCCCGGATTGGATGTCGCTCGCGCTGCCGCGATCCTCCAGGCGCTGTGTATGGCAGAGGTGTACCACGAGCTGGTTCGGCGCTCGGGCTGGTCGGCAGAAGACTACCAGGCCTGGCTGGCGCAGGTGCTGAAGTGCGAGCTGCTCCGCCCCGAGTCGCGGGGTGAGTAGAGGTGGAACGACGCGCAGGCATTCGCCCAATCATTATTATCCCCAAAACGTTGCAGCTAGTTTGGGAAATTTGAACAGCATACGAAGCGGAGACTGAAACCGAGGCGGGCTAACGACTCGGCGTCAGCGGCTGGCGAGCTGAGCTGAGCGAGAGGCGAAACCAGTCCACGGTACGCTGTGTTGGGTGGCGCCCCAGGTTGGCGTTGCAGGGGCTAACCGTGTAGGCCGCCAACCGGCTTCGAAGTAGGGTCTCATTCGACCGCAAGTGGCGGCCCCACCAGTTCCATCCCATGAGCGCGCCAGAGTTCAGGGTTCTGGGGCGGCATCGCATTTGCTTTGGTTACTTCACGGAAAAAGGCTTCCATTTTCCCAGCGGGCATAAAGGCAATCAGGATTCGGCCCTCGGCGTTGCCGGTATGGGCCCAGACATGCGGAATCTTACGTGGCGCGAGCACGGAGTCGCCTGCTTGGAGCGTAAAGCGCTCCGGCCCGATTTCAACGACGAACTCGCCTTCGACTGCATAAAACCATTCATCCTGGTCGTAATGTAAATGGCGGGCCGGGCCGCCTTTGGCATGAAAGCTGTTTTCCAGTATCAGAAGGCCGTTTTGGTCGGATGGCACGACTTTGAATTGAATAACACTCACGCCTAGGCCACGATGTTCCCCGAATCGATCTTCGCCCGCTTTGACCCGCCACACCGATGATGGATCAGCCGATTGGGAAGTACGATTGTTCATGACTTGCTTTCCTCCTTTATTGTCGATTGACTGAGGGATTCGTAGAAGTGCGTTGCAGCAGTAAAATC
>NZ_CALMCQ010000444.1 GCF_937863175.1 uncultured Meiothermus sp.
ACATCCCTCAGTTTACGACCCCTCGCGGATATGACCCCAAAACCCATATTGAGCCTTGGTTTATTGGCCTACATGTACCTCCAACAGCTCAAACTTCAGACCTGTTCTGGGGTGTTTGTACTGCGTCGTAGGCTCATTTCTCGTAAGTTGACCCTGGATCGATGTAAGCTAAACGCCTTCCTAGACACTGCTGCTTGAGCCTTGGGTAACTTGAGAGTAAGCTTTCTGTTGGTTATTTTTTGGCGTGTATTTGCACTGAGGTGTTGAAGTTGCTTTGGTAAAGATAGTCAGTTCTGGACGTACTTTCTAGTCAATTGTCAACAAGCTGTACATACAGCTTGTTGACAATACATACATCTTTCAGGTAGTCCATCTGTCAATAAATCTGTTTTTATTGACTTCCAAACATACATTTTGCAAGATGTATGTTTGTATTGCTTTACTGAAATACTCAAAGTAATATTGCTGTATAGACACCAAGCCAGTTTTCCAGACAACTGTCCTGCAAGTCCGATGGCAAGAAGGCAAGCAATAAGTTCAGCCAAACCAAAGGGGGTATTAGTGGGTAGTGTGATCAGCATCATCTCGAGGAAGGGCGGGTCAGGGAAGACCACCACCGCCATCCACCTGGCAACGCTCTACGCCCAGCGGGACTACGCGGTGAGCGTCCTCGACTTCGACAACGACGGCTCGGCGCTGGCCTGGCAGCGCCGCAGCGAGCGACTGCCCTTCGAGGTATTTCCGGCCAGCAAGACCGAGGCCGCGATGCGCCTGAGTGAGCGCAAGAACGGTGTGGTGATCATTGACACCCCACCCAACAACGCCCAGGCCCTGGGCGCAGCGGCCCGCGCGTCCAGCCGGGTGGTGGTGGTCTCGAGGGCCAACGCCCTCGAGGAAGACCGTCTGGCCCCGAGCATTGAGAACCTACTGGCCTCCGGCTTCGACGGAGAGTGGGGGGTGTTGATCACCCAGGTACGAAGCCGGAAGCTCGGCGACGAGTTGGCAGGCAACATCGCCACGGCAGGGTTCAAGGTCTTGGGCCAGATACCCTACCGGGTGGAGTACGAGCGGGCCTTCGGCTACGAGCCCACCCGCCTGGTGGACTACGAGATCGCACTGGGAGGTTGGTTATGAGCGGCAAAGACCCCAAGTTCGGAGCCCTCCTTGACATCGCCAAGGGCCTGGATCAGCGAGGGGAGACGACCGAGCGGGCCGCAGAACCCGCCGTCAACGCTCCGCCGAGCCCCGTCGAGCCTGAGCCGCTGCCCCTCCCCGCGCCTCCGTCCACGACCGCCAAGCCCAAACCCGCGATCATCGCGGCTACTCCGGCCAAGGTCGAGCGCAAGCTGATCTCGACCCGCCTCCCGGTCGACCTGCACAAGCGCCTCAAGCGCTACTGCCTCGAGAGCGAGCGCAACATCGAGGATGTCCTCGAGGAGCTGATCGAGGAGCACCTCAGGGCCGAAGGGTACTGAGCAGGGAAAGGGAAGAGGCTGACCGAACCTCAGGTCATCCCCATGCCCAGGCTCTCGTCCAGTCGGCGCATCAGGTCTTGGGCGAAGTGCTCGAGGGCCATCTCGGCCCGCGCCTTTATGGCGGCCTCGGTCAGCTCTCGCGGACTCAGCAGGCCGCGCTCGAAGGCATCGGCAAGCCCCGAGTAATAGCGGGTCGGTAGGCGCTTGCCGAACAGCACCGAGAGCATCCGCAGGGCCTTATTGGTGCGACCCTTCGCATCCAGGCTATCCCACTCGGCCTCGGCCTCCTGCTGTTTGCGCTCCTCGAGCTTGGCCTGGGCCTCGAGACGCTTCCGCCGGGCGGCCTCGGTCTCCTTGCGGCGGCTGGCCGAGACGAAGCCCTCGGGGTCTGCGTATTTGCCCTCCTCGTCGCGGATCACGTCCACCAGGAAACCGGCCTGGTTGCGCGGGGCGTAGCCTGCGGTGAGCATGGCCTCGAACTTCTCCAGCCGCTCGCGCACCCGCGCCACCCCGAGGCTACTCAGCAGGGTGTGGGCCATCTGGCGGGCCACCTTGTAGCGCAGCAGCCGCGTGGCCACCTCGATGGCCTCCTCGGGAATCGCGGGTTGGCGGGCGAAGGTGTAGATCACCTCCTGGCTGGGGCCGCGTCCCTGGTAGTCCACCGCCGCCAGGTAGCCGCGCTCGACGAGTTCGGCGTGGGCACCCTCGAGGGTGCGCCTGACCCTGGTGGGGGTCTTGTCCATGATCTTGCAGGCCTCGGCCCACTCCACGATGTTGGTGCGGAACTGGGCGACCTCCTGGCCCTCCACCGCGTGGCGCTGGGCATCCAGCAGGCGGTACAGGGCGCGGGTTTGGGGCCGATCCAAGCTGGTCAGGAATTCCAAGTCCAGCGGCTTGATGTGCTTGCCCCGGATGCTGTCGGTGATCACCTTGGCCAGCTTGATCCTGAGCACGCTGCTCCCACCCAGGTTCAGCTTGTCACTCTCGCTGGTGTACTCCAGGCCGTCAATGAAGCGGAATTTCACCGTGGACCACTTGGAGCCGGTGCGCCAGGCCTCGCTGGCGGTGAAGGTGGCCGCCGTGAGG
The DNA here is from genome assembly GCF_937863175.1 of uncultured Meiothermus sp. GTDB lineage: Bacteria > Deinococcota > Deinococci > Deinococcales > Thermaceae > Meiothermus. The sequence continues at coordinate 2,562 of NZ_CALMCQ010000444.1, forward strand.
CGATCCAGGCTGTCGCGCAGGGCCGCGTAGTAGTGCCCGCTGGTGTCCCAGCCGATCACCGAGAGGATGCGGTAGGCGCTGGTCACCACCGCCCCGTCCTCGGGGCTGCCCGCCTCCTGGTAGAGGGTGATCAGGGCCAGGCTCACGTCGTTGTCCAGGCCGTGCGGCACCCCGCCGTGCTCGGCCACCGCCACGCAGGATAGCTTGGCCCGACGCCCGTCGAGGTTCAGCTCAATCGTCCAACTCGTGTAGTCGGCGGGGATGCGCTCCTGGATGCTGATCAGCCCCAGGCGGGCCACGTTGGCCTCGTCGAAGCGGCGAATCTCCCCGGTCTCTTGCGCGGTCTTGCCCATCTGGTGGAGATTATACCGAGTGCGCCCTTGCGGTGACCTTGCTAGCATATGACCTCCTCCAGTACGACCCGTCCACGACCCCTAAGCCGAGCGAAAAAAAGCGGCCTGATGATGACTTTTAAGAATTCTGTTTTAAAGGAATTTGTAATTTAACAATTGTCAACAACAGAGCGCCCGGAAGAAACATGTCCTGAACGAATTTATTTCGATAAAATAGCCAAGTATTCCGATAATTTCGAGCTCCAAATAGCCGAGTGTTCCGATAATTCTGAGCCCTAAATAGCCGAGTGTTCCGAGGTTCGAGTTCCAAATAGCCGAGTATTCCGATACCTCCAGCGCCCCAAATGACCGAGTGTTCCGACACTACGGATGCCCAAATAGCCGAGTATTCCGATAGTCTGCGCCCCGGTTTGACCGAGTGTTCCGATAATTTGCCAGTCCAAATAGCCGAGTATTCCGATAGTGGTTCGGGGTTGATCCGACGAGCGGCCACAATGTGTAAGAACAGTGTCAGGGATGTATATTTTTGCCTGCCGCTCCCAGGGAAGGGGCCGCCAAATAGCCGAGTATTCCGATACCTCCTCGAGAACCAGTAGCCGAGTATTCCGATAATGAGCTGGGGCAAGGGCGGAAGGGAAATAGCCGAGTATTCCGATACCCCGACGACCCCCCAGAGCAGAGCGGTCTGTGGTCATCGTCCGTCCAGCCTTGCTTACGAGACTGAACGCTGATTTTGCTGCCAGGCAGCTCAGAGCTTCGACTCCAGGGAAGCCAACGGTCAAAGGGCGAGCTTCTGGCCTTCAAGAGGATGGCCCGCCAGGGCCGCGTCTATGGCGGTGGCCGCGTCGGGGTGCAGGCGAAAATCACCTCCCCCTAGAGCTTCCAGCAAGACCTCGAAGGCCGGTTCGACCCGGCGGCGCATCCGCTCGATGTCCACGTAGCCCGCCAGGCTCCAGTAGAGTGGCTTGCGCACGAACTCGTAGAGGTTCTTGGCGTGTACTGTGGCCACCACCTCGACCCCCGAGCGGGCCAGGTTGTCCATCACCTCCACGTCGGGGGCGAACTTTAACTCGTCCACCGCCACGCGGGTCGGCCCCAGATTGGCCATCGCCTCGACGATCAGCTTGGACTGCTCACGCACGTCGTGGACGGGCACGATACCCACCCGCCCCACGCCTGGATGGGGCCGCAGGCTGTCCCCGGCCACCTCCCCGCTGGTGTCTACCGCCACGCAGCCCCAGCCCTGGAGCTCCCCCGAGAGGCGCAGGAGGTCGCGCAGCAGGGTGGTCTTGCGCGAGCCGGGGCCGCCGATGATGAGCAGCTTCAGGCCGGGGGTGGCGACCAGTTCCCGCAGCGGCTCGGCCATGCCCAGCGCGGTGCGTCCGACGCGGACGACCATGCCGGTGCTCTGGCCGGTGGCCGAGCGGATCTCGCTGATGCGGTGCAGGCGACCCTTGAGCCCGGCCCTGCCGTCGGGGCGGAAGCCCCCCAGACGGCTGACGGCGGTGGCGACCTCGCCCAGCCTGGGTTCGTAGCCGAAGTCGGTGTAAACCCCGCCGACCTTGAGCTGTAAGGGGCGCTCGGCCACCAGGGCGATCTGCTCGAGGCCCTCCAGGTTGGCCTCGACGATCTCCCGCACCTCGAGGTCGAAGAGCTGGAGCAACTCTCCCAGGTCATCCACCACCACCTGGGGCCGGGCAGGGGAGGGCAGGCCCGGCATCAGCGCTCCGCCGGTTCGCCAGGGGCCTGGGGCTTGAACTTGAGCGGGGCCAGGTCGAGGGGTTTGGGGTTTTTGGCCCTGGAGGCTGGGCGTTTTCGCTGTAGCTCGCGCTGGGTGTGAAGCAGCCGCAGCACCGCCGCCATCCACAGCAGGACGCACCCCCAGACCAGGTGTTCGGGGCCGCGCAGGGCGGTGAGTAGGCCCGCCAGGGCCAGAAGAAGGGCCAGCACCGAGTAGGGGTTTCGCAGGGGCCGGGTCAGCAGCCCGAGAAACCGCAGAATTCTTTGCAGTAACTCCATCGTTATCTCCGTATCATCAAGCGCCAGGTTGCTCTAGGGTCTACTTCGAGTGCGCCCCCCAGCAAACGGCGAAACCACAGGGTTAGTTTCCTCACCTCGCCGGGCTCTTGCAGCAGCCGGGTCGGCGGGGCGGGCAGGGGAGACTGGGGGCGATCCACGAGGCTGCCCACGAGACCGAAGCGCCCCTCACACAGCAAGACACCCCGCCGCTCAGGGGTGATGACCCGGAAGAGCCTTGCCCCGGCCCAGCCCAGGCCCATCAGCCCGATGCCGTCGGTGCTGAACAGTCCTTCCTTGGGGCTGGCCACCAGCAGGGGAACCCCGTTCTTGGTGAGCTGGCGGTGCAGGGCCTCGGCGACCTCCCTCGAGCGCATCCCCGGCGTGTGGAGGTAGAGGCGGGTGTCGCAGCCCTGTATCCACTGCACCACTTGGGCGGCGGTCAGCCCCTGGGCCAAACCGAGGGGGGCCAGGGCCAGCCAAAGGGTCAGCGCCAGCCTCACCTCCCCCTCGGCGGGATCAGGTTGATGCGGCTGGCCTGCCAGGCGGTGGAGACCGAGCCGATGCCGCCCCCGATGATGCCGCCCAGCAGGCTGGGCACTTGGGCCAGCAAGGCCCCGCCTAGAATCAAGCCGATGATCAGGAAGACCACGCTCCCGATGGCCAGGATGGCGATGTCGCGCAGCGGGCGCAGCACGCTCTGCTCGATCTGGTTGCCCATCTGCCGCAGCACGTCGCCCATCTGGTTGCCCAGTTGCGCCCAGATATTCCCGGTGTTCTCGCGCTGGCAGACCGGCTGGCCCAGCGCCTCGGGGTCGCCGTTCAGGGCATTAAGGCAGGCCTCGATGCGCTCCTGCGAGGCTCCGTTGAGGCGGTCTTTGGCCTGCTGGGTCAGGGCGGCGGCCTGGTTTACTTGGGCATCGAGGTTTTGGGTGATGCGCTCGACGTTCTTCATGGACTGTACGAAGGCCACGTCAATCGCCAGGGCCATCGTGGGCGGCAGGAACACCACGGTTAGCAGGGCGGTCAGGAATACGGTCATGCAGCCGAGGGCCAGGTTCTGGTAGCCCCAGATCAGGAAGCCGATGGCGACGGGGAGCAGGTAGCAGACCATCACCACCGCCAGCCCCGAGAGCATGATGCCCAGCGCGTAGAGGGAGAGCAGCGGGTAGGTGGACTGCTGGGCCAGCCCCAGGTAGCGGAAGGTGGACTTCCCGGCCATGCGGGCGGTGGCCGCCGCCCCCTCGGAGAGCTGCCCGCCCACGACGGGTGCGCCGGGGCTGCGGAGAAGGCCCGCGCCCGCGCTGAGCGCACTCTTGGTCACGTAGGGGATGGCCACGATCCCGGCGGCGCTGGCCACCCGGCTGACCCCCAGCACCAAGGAGTCCTGGGCCTCGAGGACTTTCTGCTCGATGTCGTTGTCGAAGCGGGTGGCGCTCCAGGCGTAGGCGTTCTGCCAGAGGTGCTGCAACAGGCCGCGCAGTTCCAAGTTCCCCGAGCCCAAGGTGGTGCTTAGAAGCGAGGCGTAGATCGCCGCCACCAGCCATAGCTTGGGGTGCTCCAACTCGCTGCCACTCAGGGTGAGGTCGTAGCTGCGTTTGATCAGCCCGATAAAGAGCACCGCGCCTCCCAGCCAGAGCATCCCCTCGGCCAGCCCGGAGGTGCGGAGGCGGCGGTCAATCGAGGCCAGGTAGCTCAGGGGGTCGGGGGCTACGGCCCGGATCACGCTGCCCGGCAGGGTGCGCTGGGCGTTCTGCGCGATGGTTTGGCTGGTTTGGGCTAGGGCGGGGGCCAGTAGGAGGGTTAGCAACATCAGCAAGCGCATCATTCCCCCCACCTGAAGTCGCGGATGCGCTCGGGGTCGTAGAAGAGCCCCACCGTGTTGCTGATGTTGCGCCCGCTCTGGGTCAGCTCGTCCACCGCCTCGAGGTTCTCCTGGGCCAAGGCCTCGAGGCCAGCTTGCTGGGCCTCGGCTTGGGCCGAGAGGTCTTGGGCGGTGCGGGCGATCAGCTCGCTCAACTGGCTGTTGGTCAGCATCTGCTGTTTGGCCACCTCGGCCACCGATGAGATCAGGGTCGAGCCGATCACCGCGTCGCTCTTGAGAATGGCCCCCAAGGCCTCGGTCTGGATCTCGGCCACTTGGCGGGTGGAGAGGGCGGCCTGGGCGCGGTGGGTCAGTTCGTCGGCCTGGCCCAGTCGCCCCGCAGGCAGGCCCTCAGTGCCCACGATCTTTTGGGCTAGGTTGACTGCTGACCCCACCGCCCCGCTGACGTTCTCGCGGGTCTCCTGGCTGTTCTTCTGCACCACGAAGCTGCGGTTGAGCTGGGCCACCCGGTTGTAGATTTCCCCGTTGGCAGCGGCCTCTTGGCTCAGGCCCAGCATAGGGTTGATCTGGCGGTACTGCCGTCCCAGACCTTCGGCGGTGGTGGTGGGCAGGCCCAAGGCCGAGCGGGCGGTGTTCTTGTGGCGGTAGCCGTCGCGCACCGCGTAGAGCATCTGGCGGCGGAAGTCGCGGTAGGTCATCCGCATCGTGTCGTTGGCGGCGTTGAGCCAGTCGTCCACCCCGGCGATGCCCAGCTCAGAGCCCAGCGCGTTGGCGAAGTCGCCGATCCACTGCCCCGCCACCTCGCGCCCGAACTCCCCCCAGTCGCCGTTGACCAAGGATTCGTCCACGAAGCCGTAGATGCGCCGCAGGGTGCAGAGCCACTCGAGGTTGGGGATCTCGCCTATAGGCAGGGTGCCCAGGTTGGGGATCTGAAGCTGCCCGTTGCCCTGGGCCACCCGGCAGGCCCCCTGCAAGGCCCCGCCGATGTCTTCCCAGCTCTGGGCCTGGGCCGCGCCCGCCAGACCCAACACAAGGGTTAGGTAAAGTGCTTTCAAGTCGTCTCTCCTTTCCCCAGCCGCCGCAGGGCCTCCTCAAAACCCCACTGCTCGACCAGCCGCTCGCGCAGTTCGACCTCGGCGGCGCTGGTGGTGTTGATCCAATACTCTTCAGGAACGCTGTCGAAGCGCACCACCTCCGCGTCCACCCCGCTCTTGTAGCGCAACCAAGCTAGGAACTCGGTGTAGCGCCCGCTCTGGCCCGAGAGCCCCTCGATCTGCTCGAGCGCCCCGCTGGTCAGGTCGGGGAACAGGCGGGGGTACTGCCCGGTTACCCCCCGGCTCTCGCCGATCAGCAGGATCGAGAGCGACTCCAGGAGTCCGGGCACTTCCTGCAAGTCCATCAACGAGTTGTTGATCACGAAGGTGCCGCAGTTGAAGGTGCGGCCCCGGCGGATAAAGCCCATCACCAGGTCGCGGGTGGAGGGGTGTTTGAGCGCGGCCCAGATTTCGTCGGCAAAGATGCGCTTAGGCTGGGCGCGGTCGCGGGTGGCCCTGCGCCACATCTGGTACTGCATATAGAGGGTGGCGGCGGAGCGCAGGCCGGGGTTCGCGTCCAGGCCCCAGGTGGAGAAGTAGAGCACCCGGTTGTCTTTGATATGCACCGTACTTTTGCCGTCAAACATCCGCCCATTGAGACTGCTGCCCGTCCAGTTGGCCAGTTGCCCGGCCATTGTGGCAGCTACCCGCCGCTCGGACTCGCTCATGCGGTTGCCCCCCAGTTCTTTCAAGGTGCCGATATACTCCCGCAAGGCCCCGAGTTGGGTTCCGGCGAAGTGGGTTTGGATTGCGCCTGCCGTGTCGCGGCTGCGGGTCAGGGCGTTTTGGTAGCAGGCTTCGATACCTTGGCGTAGCAGCCGCTCCTTGATGGCCTGGTCGGCGGGGTCGGGCAGTTCGGGGATAGCGGCGCTGACCCAGGCGCTGAGGAAGTCCTGCTGTTCGCGGTCGGGTTCGGTCTGACCCGGCTGGAGGTCGAAGGGGTTGTAGACCTCGCCCTCGGGCCTTAGAGCCAAGTAGGCCCCCCCGTAGGCTTGGGTGAAGCCTTTGTAGTTCTCCCCGTGCTCCATGATCATCAGCGAGACCCCCTGGTTGAGCAGGTGCGCCCCCAAGACCTGGGCGGCGTAGGTCTTGCCCCCGCCGGAGGGGGCCAAGAGACAGCCGTTGAAGTTTTTGAGGCCGGGGTCTAGCAGGTCGAGGCCGTAGAGGCCGTCGCGGCGGTTCCTGAGCAGGATGCCAGACTGGGCCGCGCCGCTGCGGGGCTGGGTGTAGGGCAGCAGGGCGGCCAGGTCGGACTCGTAGCCCTGGGTGCGGAAGTCGTTGGCCAGCCCGGCCAGGGGCAGCAGGTTCAAAAAGACCCAAGGGTGCTGCACCCCGTTGCACAGCGGGTCGGCCCCCACGAACGCATTAAGGGCGCTGATTGCGCGGTTCTTGGCGGCCTCCACCTGTTGGCGCTCGCGGCAGACCAGCACCAGCCCCAGCCCGAAGCCGAAGGTGTGGTCGCCGCTTTCCTCCATCGCGTGGATGGCTTGGGTGAGCTGGGTCTGCTTACGGGTGGTGGAGATGTCACGGGCCAGCCCGCCCAGGTCTTTGAGCATGTCCAGCTTCTCCTCTTTTTTATAGAGGCTGGCGCGGGCGCTCAGGGGTTCTTCGTGCAGCAGGTCTACCGCCAGGAAGCCGGTCAGGCCCTCGAGTGAGTCCAAGACCCGGCCCAGCATCCCCGGCAGGTTGTGGGCGGGCAGGCCGTTCAGCACCACCGTGGTCACGAAGCGGTCGCCGATCTGTAGGAAGCCGGGGTTGGAGGTGTCCCAGACCGAGGCCGCGAGCTGGCGGCGCAGGCTGGGGAAGTCGGCCCCCTGGGCGATTTGGGCCTTGCTGGGCAGGGGCGGGCGCTCGTGGCGGGGGACGAAGGCGGGCGGCTGGCCCTCGGCCACGCCCACGTTGAGGTAGCGGCGCATCAGGGCGAAGGCCTCCTGGGTCTCCAGGGCGCGGGGGCGCAGCTTGGCGCGGGAGAGGAAGGCCTCGAGGCGGCCCCGCAGTTGGTGGGCCTCCTCTAGCCTGTCCTGCAACTCGCTGGGGCGCAGGGTGGGGTTGGATCGGCGCTTGCCCAGCCCCAGGGTGCAGGAGAAGTAGGTGCGCCACGCTCTGGTCTGACCCCGGAGTTGGAGGCCCTCGAGCAGGTTCGCCCGGCTTTCCAGCACCGCCCGCAACAGGGGTTGCTCGGGGCTGATGCGCTGGCGGTACTGGGCCAGGCGCTCGCCGCCCTCGGGGCCGAACTCGACCAGGAACCTGGCCCGCTCGCCCACCGGGACGGCGCTGCGCAGCAGCAGGCGGTAGGCCTTCCAGCGCTCCTCCAGGGTCTCAGGGCTGCCCAGCGCGTCGCCGCCGAGGTCTATCTCGAAGGCCAGCTCGCGCACCCCGAAGGCGTTGAAGGCTAGGCCCTCCTCGAGGTCGTGGTAGGGCAACTGGGTGACCAGGTTGGTCACCCGGTAGCGCCCCTTGAAGAAGGCGTAGAGGGGGTTGGGGGCGCGGTAGGGGAGGCGGGTGTCAGCCATGCCCCTCCTCCAACTCGATCACCAGCGGCCTTGGCTCCTCGTCCAGCCCCACCCACCACAGGGTGCCCATGCGCTGGGACTGCCACCAGTGGCGCAGGTAGTGGGGCGGGATGCGGGCCTTCTCGCCCATCCACACGGTGGTGCCCACGTAGGCCGCCAGCCCTGCCAGGATCACCCGCAGCGGCTGGAGGTCGGTGGCCCGCAGCATCACCAGGTAGGCCAGCAGGGCCACCCCCGCCCCCGCCGCGAAGTCGGCGGGGGTGAAGTTCTTGAGGGTGACGCTCACCGAGGGGCGCAGGGTCTTGCTGAGGCCGCGCAGCCGGGGCGGGGCGTTGGGCTCGGGTGCCATGCCTAGCAGCCCAGCCCGAACCAGGCCCCGATGCCCACCATGCCGCCGATCACCACGGCGCCCACCACACCCTGGATGGCCGCGTCCAGCCCCTTGCTGCGGTTGAGATACCAGCCCCACACCGCCAGCAGCACCAGCACGAAGCCCACGATCACCACCACCCGCCCGGTAACCAGGCTGGCCACGATGTTGTTGCAGGCGGTGGCGGCCCGCGCGTCGAAGAGCGCCCCCGCCTGGGCGGTGCTAAGGGCCACCAACAGCCCCAGCAGCCATAGGTTGAGCCCGCCGATGCCTTTGCGCCGACGGCCCAACACCGACAACCTTGCCGATTTCTTTTTCCACTGCATAACACGACCTCTTGCCGCACCGGATGCGCGGCAAAACCCGTCGAAGACGGTCGAGAAGGCTTCAAGTTTTGGCCGCTCGAGAATTGTTTTCCCTTACACCACCTCCGAAAACAAATATATATTTTCATTTACATTTGTCAATAGAATTATGTGTATATGTATTGCACTTTTTCACTTTCTTGAGTAACATCAGCCCCGTGGAAAACCTCCCCCTACCCCCCGAGATCGTGCAAGAGGCCGAGGCCCTGCTGGGCCGGGAGATGCCCGGCGACCCCGAGAGCAAGGCCTTCGAGCAGTGGCTGCTCCAGCTCTACGAGGAAGACGCGGGGCTGGCGGCGGCGCTGGTGGAAGAACTCGAGCGCAGGCCGAGCGCCCAAGAAGCAGAGCCGGGCGTGATGGAGCAGGAGCGCCGCCGGATGCAGCGGCAGGAGGCCTGGAGCCGCTGGTGGCAGCGCCTGTGGAACGTGGAGAACCAGTACGGCGAGTGGGTGCCCAACCAGAAGCGCCGCCTGGCGGCGGGGTTC
>NZ_CALMCQ010000445.1 GCF_937863175.1 uncultured Meiothermus sp.
AGAGGTGCCGGGTGAAACCCTCCACCAGAAGCTCTTTCCCATTCCAGATCCGGTACTGGTAGCGGATGGTGCGCGAACCGGCTTCGCTCAGCCAGGTTTCGACCTCTACCTGGTCGCCAAACCGGGCCGGTTTGCGGTAGGTCAGGCCGATCTCAATCACCGAGAAAGCCAGGCCCTGAGCTTCAATTCGGGTGTAGGGCAGCCCAATCTGGTTGAGCCACTCCACCCGCGCGGCCTCGAGCCAGACCACATAACTACTGTGGTGCACCACACCCATCGCGTCGGTCTCGGCGTAGCGAACGGTAAGGGGCAGGCGTGTAATCACCGGTTGGTTACCTCCAAACACTGCTTCTGGATCTGTTAGTGCGAAAGGCGGGAGCTGCCTCATCCATCCAGCCGCTGCACTACCCCCACCAGCTGGTCGGAGATGGCCTCGATGGCCTCGGCGGGGCCTTCCACCATTACCCTCACCAGCGACTCGGTTCCGGAGGGTCGCACATTGACCCGACCCTTGCCAGAGAGCAGCTGCTCGGCCTCGAGGATGGCCTGGTGTAGCTCCGCGCTCTGCATCACCTGCTGCTTGACCTTTACCCGCACGTTCTTCAGAAGCTGAGGATACATCGGCAGTTCATCGTACCAGTCGGCCAGATCCCGCCCCGACCGGCGCATGGCCTCGAGGGTCAGGATCGCGGTGAGCATCCCGTCGCCGGTAGGGGCGTGGTCGAGGAATAAAATGTGGCCGCTCTGTTCGCCGCCCAGGGTCAGGGCCGAAGCCTGGAGTTTCTCGTAAACGTAGCGGTCTCCCACTGCAGTGCGGTAGAAGGCGATACCTGCCTCGCGGAACCTGACCTCGAGGCCCATGTTGCTCATCAGCGTGCCCACCACCCCCGTCTCATTGCGCACCATTGCGTTCAGGTAGAGCACGTGGTCGCCGTGGAACTCGCGTCCCTGGCGATCTACCAGAATGGCCCGGTCGCCGTCGCCATCAAAGGCCACCCCGGCATCGAAATTCATCTCCACCACTTGCTGCCGCAGGAATTCAGGATGGGTGGAACCGCAACCCTTGTTGATGTTGCGCCCATCGGGGGTGTTAAACATCACAAACACTTCGGCGCCCAGACGCTGGAATAGCCGGTGGGCCAGGCGGAAGGTAGCGCCATTGGCGGTATCCAGCGCGACCTTGAGCCCTTCCAGAGGGGCACCTTTGGCAGAAAGAAAATCCAGATACATCCGCTCGGCCTCGCGGAAATCGGAGACCGTACCGATGCCATCGGTCTTAAACTCTCGATCCAGCAGTCCTTCAATCTGGGTTTCTACCTCGTCGGGCAGCTTGTTTCCGGCAGAGCTAAAGAACTTGATGCCGTTGTCCTGGTAGGGGTTGTGGCTGGCCGAGATCATGACCCCAGCGGTCGCCCCCAGCTCACGGGCCAGGTAGGCCACGCCAGGGGTGGGCAGTACCCCCAGATGCTCCACCCGCACCCCCTGGGACATCAAGCCCGCCGCCAGGGCGGCCTCGAGCATGTCGCAGGACTGTCGGGTATCCTTCCCCAGCAGAATTACCGGTTGCTTTACCTGACCCTTAAGGAAATACCCCGCCGCCTGACCAAGTTTCAACACAAACTGGGGGGTTAGGGGCGGCTCCCCGGCCACCCCTCGCACTCCATCGGTTCCGAAATATCTTCGTTCCATCTTGCACAGTTTATACCTTTCCCAAAAGTGTCGGATTCACCGGTCGGAAGGGTTCCAGTCTGCCTGCAGGAATTGTCAATCGGTGGCCAGGACGCCGATCCCCTGATTATTTTCCGGTTGGGCCGCATCTCGTAAAGCCTGACCGGTACTCCCGGGCGCGCCGCCGTGAAGGCCGCCTCCGAGCCCGATAAGCCCGCCCCGATTCCATGGAACATCGTCATCCCCCAGTGTGTTCCAGCCCTCACCCTGCGTACATGGTCTTAATGCATTATGTAAGTACTTCAAGCGGTATTCGACCTCTTTCCACAGTGCGCTCAAACCTCGAAGGGAGGTAGGTATGCGTTTCAGGGAGGAAATGGAGCTCAACATAAAAGCACCGCGCGAGGTGGTCTGGGAAGCCTTTCAGGATTTCTCGAGCTGGCCAGCGTGGGCCAAAGCCCTCAAGGAAGTCAGCCGGGTAGGATCCGGTTGGCGCTTCAGGGCCGGGGGGCAACCCCCAGTAGACCTGGTCTGGGTAGCCGAGGCCACAAGGCGTAGACCGCCCGAGTTTTTGGAGTTTCGCAGTGTGCCCGGCGTCCCCCACAATCTGGAAATCTATGGCTGGTTGCGGCTCAACGAACCCGAGGAAGGTACTACCCACCTCGAGTTGCTGTTCGAAGGCAGTCCGCACTACGACACCCCATTGCTGGACAAGGCCGCCGACTGGTACGCCTCGGTATTTGGGGAACCCAATAAACTCCTCAAGGTGACCTTTGAACAGTTTAAGGCCCATCTGGAAAAAACCCATAACCAGCGTGAGCTTTCTACCGCCATGACCTGATCCGGACCGTTGGGCGGTTTGCGGAGTGATGGGGTCGACACGGGAACTATATTTGCCCTCCCGCCGGGTGTACGAGTGTTTTTTCCGCTGCAGGGATCGGCCCAATTGGGGCCGCTTCCAGCTTTCGCGCCAGGGGAAAACCCTGGTACACCTGTCCAGAGCGGGAGGGAGCCTTTATACAGACGGGAAGCCTTCACCCTAAGTTTCTGCAACCTGTCCAGACAATCCGAAGTGGATCCAGAACAACCCGCAGGGGGTTTGCCGCTTTCGGCTTCCTGTGGGGTGCCCAGTGGTTTCGTCTCTGGCAGCTTTCCGTTGCTATACCGTAAGATGGGTGCATGGATAGAAGAATACGGGTGCTCATAGCCAAGCCCGGCCTGGACGGTCACGACCGTGGGGCCAAGGTAGTTGCCAGAGCCTTGCGCGATGCCGGGATGGAGGTCATCTACACAGGCTTGCGCCAGACCCCCGAAATGATTGTTTCTGCGGCCCTGCAAGAAGATGTAGATGCCATTGGGTTGTCGGTTTTGTCCGGTGCCCATATGCACTACTTTGGGGGAGTTCGACGCTTGCTGAGCGAACAGGGCGCAGACGATATCCTGCTCTTTGGTGGCGGCATCATCCCCGACGAGGATGTACCCCACCTCAAAGAGATCGGGGTATCGGGCGTCTTCGGCCCTGGAACCAGCACCCAGGACATCGTGGAATTTTTGAAAAAAACCACCCCCCAGCGCTGGGCGGCCCAAAGCTGAAAGCTGCTTACCTGAGGATGGAGCGCGTTCCATCGCAAGCATGGTCGAACCCGCCACACCCTCGAGTTTTTTCTGACCGATACCCTGAAGGACTGCCCCCTTTGACGGTTTTTGGAGTGCAAATGTAGGGTAGTGCTTATCTTTTTGCTGAGGGCAACCGCAAACTGGCGAAAAGCGCGATAAAGCAGAGTGGAGTGACCGATATGGCAACACCTCGAGCCAGAAACACCAAAGTGGGCCGCAAAAAACCCGCCTCCAGGGCCAACCCTCAGCCTCAACCTACCGCCTGGGTTAAAGTGCCCCCCGAGTCTGAAGCACCCGAAGATGTGCAGATTTTGTTTGGCAAATTCAAGGAAAAAACCGGCTTCATACCCAATGTGGCCCGCAATTTTGCCCTAACCCCCGAGCACTTCATGCGCTGGTTCCGGTACTACGATTTTCTCATGCGTAACGAGGACAAGAGCCAGCTCAGCCGCAAAGAACGCGAAATGATCGCGGTGGTGGTGTCTTCCGCCAATGAGTGCGAGTACTGCCTGGCCTCGCACTCGGCCTATCTGCGCGAAATCACCGGCGACCCTGTTTTACCCGAGGTGCTCGCCGCCAACTTCCGCCGGGCTCACCTGACCCCCAGAGAACATGCGCTACTGGAGTTCGCCCATCAGATCACCCTGGATTCTGCGGTGATGAGCTCCGCCGATGTGCAGATGCTGCGCGCCATCGGGCTTTCCGACGAGGCAATTTTTGAAGCAGCCCAGGTCGCCGCCATGTTCAACTTCACCAACCGCCTCGCCAACGCCATGGGCTGGGTTCCCAACGAGGTGTATTACCACCAGCATCGCAGCAAAAAGTAGACTGTTGCTATGGAAGGCTTGAAACCTTTTGGTCTGTGGGCGCTGATTGCTATCCTGGTGGGTGCACTGGTGTATCTGGCCCAGTGGCAGGGCTGGATTCCCGGCCAATTCCCTTTCTGGGCCCTGGGTGTAGTAGCCATCCTTGCTCTGGGGTTTGTCAACTTGCTGGCACGGGGGCCGAGGTAGTTTCAGGTGTTTGCGGTTGAGAGTTATTGTTGCTCCCAGACACACGTTCCGCCGCCTCGAGGGGATGCGCGGAACCCTGTTCCTCCCGCCCGCTTAGCTGGTTTACCAAGTAGCGACCTGGGTTGTCGTTATCTACCGGGGTGAGGCGCTGTGTTAGAACGGTCCAGAAGCGCGGGTGAAACGGGCATCCTCGAGGCTCGCGCCGGTGGGCCAGGTCTTGTTGTTTGACCTGGGAACGGCTCGTGATGGCGCGCGGGTCTCGGCACATAGCGCCCCGGTGATAGGCCACGGGTGCAAAGGAAGGCCCTCGAGGGTAAAGCTCGAGCCCGGACGACGTTTACAGCCGGACGCGAACGGCCGTGGGGCAGCATTACCCCTTGCGCACCGGGTAGCGCAGGTGTGTAACCCCCACACCCGCGACCACCCTCGGACTGCCCAGGGCGACGGGAGCAACCGCGAGGCGGTCGAAGAGCCGGACTCCGGCGCCAAGCAGCACCGGCACGATGTCGAGGCTAATTTCGTCGAGCAAGCCCGCATTCAGCAAGTGCTGGATCGTCTCGGCGCCGTGCACCCCAACCGACTTCCCGGCGGCAGCGGCTCTGGCCTGATTCACGGCGCTTTCGATGCCGTCGGTTACAAAGTGGACCGAGGAGCCCGGTCGCGGCCAGCCGGGGGGGATCTGGTGGGTAAGGACGAATGCCGGTCCCCAGGCGTGGTTTCCCCCCCAGCCTTGGGCCTTGTCGAAGGTGCGCCGCCCGGTGAGGACGGCCCCAAGCTCGGACCAGAGAACGCGAAGGTGGTCGGCGCTGGGCCCCGACACCCTGAAGGTCATGGGGTCCGACCCTCCGGCATGGAATTCAACCGCTCCCGAGGCGAAGTACCAGTCGAAGACTTCGGCCACGCCGTCGTTGAGGTCGGCAACATAGCCGTCGAGCGAGATGGACATGATTGCGACAACCTTTGACACTCTGCGCTCCTTTCGGGGGCTCGAGGCCGTGTGCGGGGGATGGCACGGCTGCACGTAAAATAAGAGCAGGACGATTTTTAATCATTCCATCGGCCTGCGGCAAAGGGGTTAGAACGATATCACCTTCCTTCATAGGCGGGATTGACAACGTTTACATCGTTCTGGGAGTATCCCACTTCATCATCTGCATAGGCACCAGCAAGACTGCGTTCCGGGAGTGACTACCACATAGCACGCGCAGAGTCCTATCCCGGTAAAACTGTAACGATCGGTTTGGTATTGGGCTCGAGCTCGAGCACTTCGTCCAGAAGAATCCGCTCCCCATCAAAATGAGCTGTCACGGAAACGGTTTTCATGCGCCAATTGTAGCAAAAAAAAGAGGGACACCGGCTTAGAGTCCAGACTCAAGGGCACACCATAATGGTAGAGACTGCTCAGGGCTAAGCTTACTCTATGATGGGCTAAGGAATTCAGCGCCTCCGGTGCAGCGAGGGTTGGATCTGTTACCAGGAGAGACTGAGGAACGCCGCTTCGGGGTCTTTGTCGAAAACCTGGATCACATGCACATGGTGCCTCAGCAGCCGCTCGACATCCGCAGTCGAGCAATTGCCCAGCCGCACCCAGACTACCTTTGGCGGCGGCCCAAGCACGAAACTTCGTTGGTGAAAATCTGAGTCCTTGGATACAATCAAAAAACCATGCTGTTTAGCATAGTCCCACACCACAGGATCATCCGCGGTTTTGAGGCTCACGTCTCGCACATGCAGCGAGCCAGGGAATAAATCTTCCAGCAAACGCGCCAGTCGGTGTGACAGGTTCTGATCGAACAGCAGTTTCACGCCGCTGGTGGCACCGTGGCAAGACGCCGCTCACGGTCAGCGGCAAAAGCGATACACGCCTTGAGGTCTTCACGGGTGAGATCGGGGAAGTCCGCTAGAATTTCTTCCTCGGTCATATCCGAGGCCAGATAATCGAGCACCTCGTAGACAGTAATTCTGAGCCCCCGAACACAGGGCTTCCCACCGCGTTTGTTGGGATCAATGGTGATGTAATCTCGATAGTCCATAGCTAAGAGCTTAAGGATGCTCGGCAGCAAACGTCAAGAGCGAAAGAGGAAATCTGACGGCCAAGCAAGCCGTCACGCTTTAGTATCCTCATCTCTCATCCGGGGACTGAACCTTGTGCTGAGATCCAAGTTGGCTGCGAGCGGATCCCTTACGCTTTTGGCAGGCGGCGTTCACCCGAGGTCATCTTGCAGCAAAGCCCCAAAGCCCGCCTGTTCAAAATGCCGGTCGGTGGTAAGTGCCTCTGTGATGCCACGCTCCCCGATAATTTTAGGCATCCTACCCTCCTGGAAAATAGGATACAGGAAATGAGCTTTGGTGGCCTACGCTGGGCGTTATGCCTTCAAACCCTTTAGGCTTGCGGGATACTGTGGCGCTGCAAGTGACTCCGTTCGGAAAAGCCATTCGGCTGGGCCGCCCCCGACACTCAAACCGGTTTTCGATTACCCCGAGTTGAACCACGTTTTCAATTTCACGACCAGGTTCCTCGCAAATCTCGCGATGCAGTGCTTCCTCCGCCGACTCGCAGAACTCTACAGCACCGCCGAGAGGCCGAAAGAATCGCTCGCTCTGTACGTCGTCGTGGCCGAGAGCGACTAGGATGCGATTCCCGTCACGGAAGACGCAGATGGCAAAATGTCGTATGGGTGCCACGGCGGTGTGCTCCCGTTTGTTCGGGGCGGCCTAACGTCTTGCCGATAAGCTGCGGGCCGCGGAGCGGACCGTCAGCTTCATCGGCCTGTTAGCCAGCGGCGTCTTGCTGGCTGTAGATCAATGATACCGCACCGCGATCCAGCACATTCGCGTTCACCAACTTCAGCTGGATCGATGCGAGATTGTCGCGGAAGAGCGATCGGCCGCTCCCCAGCACGACTGGACACATCACGAGTCGATACTCGTCGACCAGACTCTCGTCGATGAGTGATTGGGCAAGCGAAATGCTGCCCGAGATCAGCAAATTCTTGCCCGATTGCTGTTTTAGCCTTGCCACTTCCTCGACGGCACTGCCTCTGACGATCCTCCCGTCGTTCCACTTGCCCCAGGGCGCGCGCTTGAGCGCCTTCGAAAAGACGACCTTCAGCACTGCATTGAACTTGTCGGCGAACTCCTTCTCTGCACCCTGCGTCACGTTCGGCCAATAGCCGGCGAACATCTCATAGGTGGTTCGGCCGAGTAGGAGCGTGTCGATCGTGTCCATAAGGGCAACCTGCTCTTGGCCAAAGCTTAGATCGCCCTGCATGGAGGCGGGGATGAAGTCGACGCTATCGTTCGGACCAGCAACCAGGCCATCGATGCTGACGAATTCCTGAAGGATGAGCTTTCTCATTCTGTCTCTCCTCCTTCCCGGCTGGCTAACTAGCAGTTATACCGCAGCTGCGGTATAACACCCCAAATCGGGATGTTATGTTGCAGTAAGTGAAATCGAAGCTCCGACAAAACTGTATTCATCCAAAATACCCCCCTTCCCGAACCCGGCGCCAAAGGCTTTAGGATTGGTCATCTGGCCCTGAGCACCGAGTACCTATCGCGCTACGTGGCCGATTTTATCAAATTCCAGCAGAAAAAACACCCCAAAAGACTGCACAGGGCCAGGGTCACACCTGCACTTCTGGCCGCCAAATCGAACCTGCTTGTTAGCGGCGCGAGACGAACAACACCCTTTTGTACAAGCGCAAGTCGGAAGGATTGTTGCCAACTGCGATAGCGGTACAACATCGTGCAGCACATCGCTCCGAGCCAGCGGCTTTTATATGTGAATCGGTTTGTCCCAGGCGGCCAGGGCGGCTTCCTTGAGGGCTTCGGCCAGGGTGGGGTGGGCGTGGGAGGCCCGG
>NZ_CALMCQ010000446.1 GCF_937863175.1 uncultured Meiothermus sp.
ATCCCCCGCCCTCTTTCCCCAACAGTGTGGGAAAGGGGTGGCTGATGATCTGCCTCGACCCACACCAGCTCCCCAGGCCGAACATCCCGCACGAACACTGCACCCATCAGGGTCAGGGCGGGGGGTTCAGAGGCAAAGACCCAGCCGCCACCAGGGAGCCTGCCGATGACTAACGGACGCACCCCGTTACCATCGCGCAAGGCCAGCACGGTGTGCCGATCCATCAGCACCACGCTAAAGCCGCCGGTCAACTCGCGCATGGCTCTTGCGGTAGCCTCGACGAGGTTCAGCCTGGCATAGCGGGCGATGAGGTTAATCATCACCTCGGTGTCGTTGGTGGTCTGGAAAACCGCGCCGTGCTCCAGAAGCTCCTGCCGAATTTGCAGGGCATTGACGAAGTTACCGTTGTGGGCAATGGCCAGGATTCCCTTTGAACTCCGCACGTTGAGGGGTTGGGCATTGAAGCGCAGGTTGGAGCCGGTGGTGGAGTAGCGGGTGTGCCCAATCCCCAGGTTGGCTCCTGGGATGCGCAACCGCTGCATCCGGGCTTCGTCAAAGACCTGTGCTACCAGCCCCAGGTCTTTCTCGATCACCAGATCCCGCCCGTTCGAAACACAGATGCCCGCTGCTTCTTGCCCCCGGTGTTGCAGGGCGAAAAGGCCCAGGTGTAGCAGGTCGGCTACCAGCAGCGGTTCGGGCGACCACAGGCCCAGCACGCCACACTCTTCTTGTGGCTTGTCGGAGTCGCTTAGATCCGAAAGCTGAAGATTGAAAACCTCGAGTTCCGCTGGCTTGACTGCCTCTGGCTTTTGGCTTTGGGCGGTTGGCGCTTTGCACCTCACGGCAGCACCTCCCGCAAGGTACGCTCCCAGACCGCGTGCAGCGACTCGAGGCTCCATTCCAGGCGCTCCTTGGGCATCAGGATGGTGAGCTTATCGCCACCGACCTGGCCCAGAATTTTGTGTGGGAGTTCGAAGGATTCCAGTACCTTCACCGCCATTTGCAGTTTAGCCTGATCTATGGTGAAAAGGATGCGGCTGGGGGCTTCTCCAAACAGCAGGGCATCGGGCCGGGCCGGGTTGCGAATCTCGATGGTAGCCCCCAGCCTGTAGGGGAGGCACATCTCGGCCAGGGCTACCGCCAGCCCGCCTTCGGCCACGTCGTGGGCGGTTTTGACCCAGCCCCGCTCGATCAGCTCACGGATGGCAGCCTGGGTTTTGGCTTCGTGGGCCAGGTCAAGGGCGGGTGGACTGCCGGCCTCGAGGTGGTGTGCCACCCAGAGGTATTCGGAGGCTCCGAAGCCACCTTCTTTGTTGCCAATCAACACGATAAACTCGCCCGCTCTCTGGAAACCCAGCTCGGCGCGGTGCTCGAGGTTTTCCAGGAGCCCCACCACACCCACCATCGGGGTAGGGGGGATGCGGTAGCTGGGGCCTTCGTTGTAGAGCGAGACATTGCCCGAGACCACCGGCAGTCCCAGGGCCCTCGAGGCCTCGGCCAGGCCGTGGATGGTCTCGGAAAGCTCGAAATAGCCGTGGGGCGTTTCGGGGTTGCCGCAGTTGAGGCCGTCGGTGTAGGCCAGGGGACGCCCCCCTACCACGCTCACGTTGCGGGCGGCTTCGGCCAGGGCGTGCTGAGCACCCAGGCGGGGGGCCAGCTTGCTATAGCGGGGGTTGGCGTCCACTTTGACCGCGATGGCGCGGTTTGTCCCCTTAATCCGCACAATGGCGGCATCGCCTTTGCCGGGGATCAGGGCGGTGTTGGTGCCGACCTGGTGGTCGTAGCGCTCGAAGACCGGAGCCCGGCTGCACAGGTTGGGCGAGGCCAGGAGCTGCAGCAGGACTTCTTCCAGGTTCTGTGGTACGGGCAACTGGCTCAGGTTCATGGCCCTGAGCGTGGCGGTTGCGGGGTTTTCCTGGCCTTCGCGCACGTAGGTCGGCGAGTCGGCCAGTGCGCTGGTGGGCACATTGGCCACCACCTGACCCTCGGAAACGATGCGGAACACCGGCTCGGCGATCATGGTGGCTACCGGAACGGCATCCAGACCCCAGCGGGCCGCCAGGGCCTCGAGGCGGGTCTCCCGGCCCGGATGCGGCACCAGTACCATCCGCTCCTGCGACTCGGAGAGCATCAGTTCCAGAGAGTTCATACCCGTCTCGCGCCTGGGCACCCAGTCCAGGTTCAGCTCGAGACCCAGCCCCGACTTGTGGGCCATCTCCGATAAGGACGAGGTCAGTCCAGCGGCGCCCATGTCCTGCACGCCCTCCACCAGGTCTTGCCGGATAGCCCCCAGGGTGACCTCCAGGGTCAGCTTGCCCATGAAAGGGTCGCCCACCTGTACGCTGGGGCGTTTGGACTCGCTTTCCTCGGAAAGCTCCTCGGAAGCAAAGGCCGCCCCCCCAATGCCGTCACGCCCGGTCTTGGAGCCCACATAATAGACCGGTCGCGAGAACGAAGCCCGGCTTTTCTTCAGCTCGTCCACGCGCAACAGACCCACACACATGGCGTTCACCAGCGGGTTGTCCTGATAGTCGGGATGGAAATAGACCTCGCCGCCCACGGTGGGTACCCCGATCGCATTGCCATAGTGGGCGATGCCCTCAACCACCCCCCGCACCAGGTAGCGGGTGCGGTCGCCTTCGGGCGAGTCTTCCAGTTTGCCAAAGCGCAACGAGTTCAGCAGGGCGATGGGCCGGGCCCCCATGGCCATGATGTCGCGGATGATCCCCCCCACGCCGGTGGCTGCTCCCTGCACCGGTTCCACTGCCGAGGGGTGGTTGTGGCTCTCGATCTTGAAGGCCACCGCCCAACCCTCACCAATGTCCACCACCCCCGCGTTTTCGCCCGGCCCCTGCAAAACCGCTGGGCCATCTCTGGGCAGCAGGCGCAACAGGGGACGGGAGTTTTTATAAGAGCAGTGCTCGCTCCACATCACCTTGAACAGATACAACTCCAGCCGGTTGGGTTCGCGGCCCAACAGGCGGACAATCTCCTGGTATTCGCCCAGCGGGATGCCGGTTTCTTTGAGCAGGGGGTGGAGAGCTTCTTCCATTACATGGCCCTCGGAGGGTGCCGGATGACCTCTTTGAGGAGCGAGATCAGCTCCAGGTGGTTACCCACACGGGCAGTGGGCTGGGGCTGTCCATTTCGGTGGACGTGTCCGGTATACAGCACCGCCCAGGGATAGCCCGTCTGAAAAGCCCCGGCAATATCGGTGCGGGGAATATCGCCAATGTGCAGGGCCTGCTGCGGTTTGGCCCCCATCTCGTCCAGGGCTGCCCAGAAGGCCTCGGGCCTGGGCTTGACCACCCCGGTCTCGTCGGAAAAGGAAAAGCCGCTGAAAAGGTCGTGCAGCTTGTGGCGGCCTAGCTGCTCGCGCAAAATGCGCCCGGTCGAAACGCCGGTGTCCGAGACGATGCCCAGGGTGTAGTGCTGGGCCAGCTTGGGCAGGGCCTCGAGCACCCCTGGCAGGGGAATCAGGCTACCCTGGAGGCCCGCTTCGACAATGCGCTGGGTGGTAAGGGCCACCTGGCCTTCGTCGTAGGGCAGGCCCAGATAGCCAAAGATGCGGGTGACCCGATCAAACGGGGTCATGACCTGCTCAGCTCCCCAGGCCTTGTCAAAATCGAGGGCGGCTTGCCGCCAGGCCTCCATCACGGCGGCGGGTTCGGCGGGAATGCCAGCTTCGGAGGCCGCATCCAGCAAGATTTCATTGCGCAGGTTTTTGACATGGCCGGAATATTCAGGGCCTTCGGTGAAGAGGGTGCCCCAGAAGTCGAAGGTGATCACGCTAAGTGTCATGCCATTACCTCCCTTGGTTCGTTGCCCACCTCAGGCCATCACCTCGAGGGCCTGCTTGAGGCTGGCGAAGAGGGGCAGGCCATCGGCAGAGCCCAGGATGCCTTCTACGGCGCGTTCGGGGTGGGGCATCATCCCCAGCACATTCCCCTGTTCATTGACAATGCCCGCAATGTCGTGCAAAGACCCGTTGGGGTTGAACGAACTTTCACCCACTCCGTCTTCCCACACCATGCCAGGGCGCCGTGCGGCGGGGCGAGGGGTCGAGGCAGGGGTGCTCCTCGCAGGGTTCGGAGTATACCGGAAAACCACCTGATGGTTCTGCTCGAGCCTTTCCAGCGTCTGTGCATCGGCGTAGTAGCGGCCCTCGCCGTGAGCGATGGGAATTTTCAAAACCTGCCCCTGATGGTAGCCTGCCGTGAAGGGCAGGTTGGTGCGCTCGACCCGCACAAATACCTCCTTGCAAGTGAAATGCAGGGTGTGGTTGGCCAGCAGCGCCCCTGGCAACAGCCCGGCCTCGGTGAGTACCTGGAAGCCATTGCAGATGCCCACCACCGGGTTGCCGCGCTCGGCCAGACGACGCACTGCCTGCATCACCGGCGAAAACTTAGCCAGGGCACCGGCCCGCAGATAGTCGCCATACGAGAACCCACCCGGTAAAATGGCCCCCTGGAAGCCCTCGAGACTGGTTGCGGTATGCCATACGAGTTCGGCCTCGAGCCCCACCAACTGAAGCGCCCATACCGCGTCCTGGTCGCAGTTAGAGCCGGGAAACTGAATCACCGCAACTTTCATGCCAGTGGCTTCACCGCCTCGACTATGAACACTTCCATCACGGGATTGGCCAGGGCCTTGCCGATGTCATGGGCGGTGGCTCTGGCCTCCGACTCGCTGGCTGCCTGGAGTTCCATCTCCAGCACCCGCCCTACCCGTACGTTCTCGGCCCGGTACTGGAGGCCCTTCAAAACCCCTTCCACCGCACGTCCCTGGGGGTCGAGGATGCCGTCTTTGAGCTCGATCAATAGGGTTGCATGGTATTTCATAGTCTCAGGTCTCAGGCAGAAGGCTGCGGGGGCAAGAGCACCCGACGCAGCACCTCTTGGTAGGCTTCCTCCACCCCGCCCAGATCACGGCGAAAGCGGTCTTTATCCATTTTCTCGCCGGTTCCAAACTCCCACAAGCGCATGGTATCCGGCGAGATTTCGTCGGCCAGCACAACAGCACCGCGCTCGTCGGTGGGGGCCGCAGAGTGCAGGAGTCTTCCAAACTCGAGCTTGAAGTCAATCAGCTCGAGGTAGCGCTGGGCAAAATAGTCCTTTAGCAAACCATTGATCTTCAGGGCCAGCTCCTTGATCCGTGATAGCTCACTGCCACTCACCAACCCCAGCGCCAGCGCTGCGTCGTCGTAGATCAGAGGGTCACCCAGGGCATCGCTTTTGAAGGAAAACTCCACCAGCGGATAGGGCAGTATCCTGCCCTCTTCCACCCCATAGCGCCTGGAAAAACTGCCCGCAGTGCGGTTGCGCACGATCACTTCCAGCGGCACGATCTGCACCTGCTTCACCAGCATCTCGGTATCGGAAAGCTGGCGGATGAAGTGGGTGGGAATGCTGTGGTCTTCCAGATAGCGGAACAGGGCCGAGGAAACCTTATTGTTGGCCACCCCCTTGCCAGCAATCTGGGCACGCTTCTGCCCATTGAAAGCGGTGGCATCGTCCTTGAAGAAGACTCGAATGGTGCCAGTCGCGGGGCCTGGATAGATGATTTTGGCTTTACCCTCGTACAGTTTTTCCATCAAAACCTCACATTCAAAGGTGCCCACAAGAGGCGGAGGGTAGCTTTATAGTATCCCCATTCGCGCTTCCCACCAATGCCCAGCACAGCCGGGTCAGGCACTTGCCGGGACTGGCAGGTGTTTGTGGAAACCGCTCTAAAGCCCAAAACGCGCATAGATGGCATCCACCTGCCGCAGAAAATAACCGGGGTCGAAGGCTGCGGCCAACGCTTCGCCCTTCAGGATGCATCTGGGGTCCGCTTCCAGCAAATTTCTAAACTCCTGACCCTCTTCCCAGCTTTGCAGGGCGTTGCGTTGCACCACGTCATAGGCGGTGGTTCGATCCATGCCTGCTTCGATCAAGAAACCCAGAACCCGCTGCGAGTAGACCAGCCCCCTGGTCAGGAGCAGGTTTCGGGCGATGTTGTCTTCGTAGACCACCAGACCTTGTAAAACCCACCGTAATCGGCGCAGCATGTAGTGGGCCAGGGTGGTGGAGTCGGGCAGAATGACCCGCTCCACCGAGCTATGGGAGATGTCGCGCTCGTGCCAGAGAGCCACGTTTTCCAGCTCGGCCTGGAGATTGGAGCGCAGGAGCCGGGCTAGCCCCGAGATGTTTTCCAGGGCCACCGGGTTTTTCTTGTGTGGCATGGAGGAGGAGCCGGTTTGTTTATCGCTAAAGGGCTCCTGGGTTTCCAAAACCTCGGTGCGTTGCAGGTGGCGCAATTCCACCGCAATTCGCTCCATATTGGCCCCCAGAATTGCCAGTGCTCCCATCAGTTCGGCGTGGCGGTCACGCGGCACTACCTGGGTCGAGACCGGTTCAATCTGAAAGCCCAAATTCGTTGCAACCCACTGCTCTACGGCTGGCTCCAGGTGGGCGTAGTTCCCTACCGATCCCGAAATCATCGTGATCCGGATGCCTTCACAGGCCCTCCGTAAGCGATCTGCATCCCTCAACAAAGCCGCGTAGAATGACAAAAAGCGCAGGCCAAAGCTGGTGGGCTCAGCGTGTACCCCGTGGGTACGTCCGATGGCAGGCAGCCGCCTGTATTTCACCGCCAGGGTTTGCAGCGCTTCTTTGGTTTGCTCGAGTTCTTGCTCGACCAGGGCCAGGGCCTCGGCCAGCAGGACATTCTGGGCCGTATCCACCACATCGGTGCTGGTCAGGCCCAGGTGTAGCCAGCGGGCTACGTCGGCGTCGGTCGTCCACTCGGCGAGTGCGCGGGTAAAGGCCACCATGTCGTGCCGGGTTTCGGTCTCGATATCGTCTACTCTTTGGGCAAAAGCGGCATCGACTGGCTTTTGCCGCAGTGCTTCGCGCAACCGTCGGGCTGTTCCAACCGGAATCTGCCCCAGGTTTTCCCAGGCTTCCATGGCCAGAATTTGAACCTCAGCCCAAACCTGATATTTGCGGGTCTCGCTCCACAGCGCCTTCATTTCTGGGGTTTGATAGCGTTCAATCATGGCCTACCGTCAACACCTCATCACAAACCACAACCGCCAGATTTGGGTTTAATTCTGACGCACACCCCTCCGTTGCGTGGAAGGGGAGATGGGATTCCAGTTTTTTCACCGGGGATCACTGGCTGCTCGTCACTGCCTCGCTGGACAGTCTAGTGAGCAACGTCAAGAGACTATCATGCTCGGAGGGTGGGGGCAACTCTGGATCCAGACCCCAGTCGGTGGGGCCCGTCTTGTGGAGCTACTGTGGCTCTATTTTCATAATGTCGGGTTAGTATTTTTGCTATGATTCGTGCAGTCTTGTTTGATGTAGGCGATACCCTGATTCTTGGGCATCCCAAATTCTGGCTCTGGCCCATTTTGAAAGCCAAAGGGATAGCGGAGAAAGCCGATCTCTCACGCCTACCCCAGGCTATTCAGGTGGCCTATGGGCACTATTCCGACCAACACATGAGCGCTACCGACGAGCCGATGGCCCATTCTTTCTGGCGTAGGTTTCACCACGAGCTGA
>NZ_CALMCQ010000447.1 GCF_937863175.1 uncultured Meiothermus sp.
GCCCCGTCGTCGCAAACAAAAATCCCCGCAAGGGGATTGAAACTGCTGGGACCTTGCAGGGCCTGCAGGAAGTCCACCAGGAGTCGCAAACAAAAATCCCCGCAAGGGGATTGAAACATTTAAGCTGATTGTACGCGCGCGTACCAGGACACTCTGTGTCGCAAACAAAAATCCCCGCAAGGGGATTGAAGGTACAAAGATGTCGAAAGTCGCAAGTCGCGGGTCAAAAGACTGCAAGACAAAAGCCGTGCAAGGGTATTGAAGCTACAAAGATGACGCAGGGCTCAGGTCAAACGATTGCAGACCAAAAGCTGCTAAAGAAGGTTGAGACTGCTCGCTGGGCGGTCAGAATAGGTTTTTGGCGAGGAGAATAGTAGCTAAGTGCGGCCTTCAGGGCCTACCCCCCCTGCCCCTCAAAAAGGGTGGCGTGGGGATTTTTTTTCGTGATGACTATACGAAGACCGCCGTAGTTGGCAAGCGGTTCTGTAAGGGGTCTTGAAACTACACCTGGCTGCTTTGGGTCTGGTATACCTGGGATATGGAAACACTGCCGGACAAGGTACTGATTCTGAGCGTGGGGCAGACCCTCGAGCCCCTGGAGTTTGCCCTGAGCGAGCACACTCCCAGCGGAGTGGTATTTGTAGCCAGCCAGGGCAGCCAGGCTGTGGCAGGGGAGCTGGTCAGGCGGTATGGGGGCGGGCTTCGCTTTCATACCCTGTTGCTGGATGACCCCGAAAGCCTGGGCGAGGTGTTTCGCAAGGGACGCGAGGCTTTGCAAAAGGCCCTCGAGTGGGAGGCCCGGGTGATGGTGGCCGATATTACCGGGGGCACCAAGACCATGTCGGCGGGGCTGGTGCTGGCCCTGACCGGGCAGGGCGTAACCTTTAGCTATGTGGGGGGCGAGAGACGCGACGCGCAGGGCCGGGTGGAGTCTGGGGCCGAGCGGTTGCGGCAGCTCGAAGACCCCACCTATCGCTACGGTCTGCGCGAGTGGGACGGCTTCCGGCGGGCCTGGAACCAGGGCGACTTTCCAGCCGCCTGCGACTTTATTGCAGAGCTGCTGAACCGGCCACTCTCCCCTTCGGAACAGCGTTTCTACACCCACCTCAAGGGCATAACCCGGGGGATGGAAGACTGGGATCTGTTCCGCCACAAGGAGGCCTGGCAGGGTCTGGAAAAAGATCTGGAACCGGCAGTTGGCATTGCCGAGGCCTGGGGGCATGGGGCCAAGGTGCGGGTCTTGCAGGGCCTGCTGGAAGCCAAAGGGCGGCTGCGACAGATTCTGGATCAAGAGAAAAAGCCCACCTTTGTACTGCTGGCCGACCTGCTGGCCAACGCCCGCCGCCGCGAAGCCCGCAAGCGCTACGACGATGCCCTGGCCCGGCTCTACCGGGCCATCGAGCTGACCGCCGAGGCCGATGTGTTCGAGCGAACCGGCATCGTGCTGCGCGACCCAGAGACCTATCCAGACCCAGTGCAGCATCTGGCCGGTCGGGCCGGCAAGAAGCTCGGGCTTAAAGAGGCGCTGGGCCTGGCTTTCGAGGTAGACGCCGGCCTGAAAAATACCGGCACCAAAGCCCAGCGACTGTATGGGGACTACGAGACCACCCTCCAAAGCCCTTTGCAGCAGCGGCACCAGAGCATTCTGGCCCACGGCATCAAGCCGGTGGATGGCGGAGCCCTCGAGCCCCTCTGGGAGTACCTGGCATCGCTGGGTTTTGAGGCTGCCCCAGCCTGGCCCCACTGGTAAGGGGTCTTACAGAGCCTTCGGTGGACTTCTCCCCCGGTGGGGGCCGGGAGTGGAGGCAGTAGCCTGGCGTCATCTGGTGCACTTAGAAGGGGCTTGAAGGGGGCGCGGCTTGGGTGTAAGGTGGATTCAGGCCCGCTAGGGCTCATACAACCCGGCGAAGTTCTGGTGCCTGGGCGCGTAGCTCAGGCTTAAAGTGGGGAAATCCGGTGAAGCTGGGGCAGCCTGCCCCGAAAGCCAGTCCGGTACTGTCGCGCAACGGTGATGGCGCACTGAAGTGGTTGGGGCAAGCCCTGACAACCACCGCCCGAAGTCCGAATACCTGCCAGAACGCCTTCTTACTCCGATACAGAAGGCACCTCTCGCAAGAAGAGGGAGTCTCGGGGAACCTATTTATAGAGCGTCCTCACTCCCGAGGGCGTTTTTTTCATGCCCTGTGGTGCACAGGTTTCAGCCTGTCCCGAAGGGAACCGTCCCTCACGCGAAGCCGGGTTGGGAAAGGACGCGGCATGAAAAGATGGATCTGGTTTTTGACTCTGGCTATCAGCTACCTGCTAGGGGCCACCGGCCTGGCGCAACACTTCCCCCGCACCCTCACCGACGACCTGGGCCGCAACATCACCCTCGAGGCCGCCCCCCAGCGCATCGTGACCCTGTTGCCCTCGGTCACCGAGACCCTTTGCGCCCTGAATGCCTGTGGGCGACTGGTAGGCGTGGACGACTTCTCCGACTATCCCCAGCAGGTTCGTCAACTGCCCCGGGTGGGGGGGTTGTTCAACCCCAACCTCGAGGCCATGGTGGCCCTCAAGCCCGACCTGGGGATCGTCTCGGTCTACGGCAGGCTGCACGAGGCCCTGGAGAAAACGGGGGTGCGAACCTTTGCGATACGGCCCGAGAGCTACGAGGACATCTTCCGCACTACAAGGCTACTGGGACGGGCGTTGGGTGCCGAAGCCCAGGCCGAGCGCCTGGTAGCCCGCATCCAGCAGGAGGTGTATGCGGTGGAACGCAGGGTGGCCAGCGCCACGGTGCGCCCCACGGTCTACTACGAGATTGACCCCACCCCCTTCACGGCGGGGCCCGACTCCTTTATTGGGGTGCTGATTACCAGGGCCCGGGGTCAGAATATTATCCCTAGGGAACTGGGGCCCTTCCCGCAAATCAGCCCCGAGCTGGTGGTGCAGCGCAACCCGGCCATTATTGTGCTCACCCATCCAGGGGCGGCCGGGCTGCGAAACCGGCCCGGCTGGGGCAGCCTGCGGGCCATACAGGCCAATCGAATTTGCACTTTTACGGGCGAGTCGGACAACCTGCTCTCGCGTCCGGGGCCGAGGGTGGCCCAGGGCTTGCTACTGCTGGTGGGTTGCTTCCATCCGGGCCTGAGGTGATCTCTATCAAGCCTGCCCACGCCGCCACACTCCCCAGCCGGGAAGCCCCGGGGTATCGCCGGGGGCTGGTTTTTGCTGGACTGCTGCTGTTGCTGGTTCTGGGGCTGGGGCTGGGAGTGAGCCAGGGTGCGGTTCGTCTGAGCGGGCTCGAGGTTCTGGGGGCGGTGCTGGGCCTGCACGAAAACCCCATTGTGACCGAGTTGCGACTGCCCAGGGTGCTGGGAGCCATGCTGGTGGGCGCGGCACTGGGCCTGGCCGGGGCGGCCTTCCAGGGTCTGTTCCGCAACCCCCTGGCCGACCCCTATCTGATGGGATCGGCGGCAGGGGCCGCCCTGGGGATCACCCTGGCGGTGAGCTGGCTGGGCAGTTTCTCGGGAACCTTCGCCCAGCACGCGGTCTTTGCAAGTGTGCCCGCTTCCGCGACCCTGTTTGGTTTTCTGGGGGCGGTGCTGGCCGTGGCCCTGACCCTGCTGCTTTCGGGCGGGGCCAGCCGCACCCACGACCTGATTCTGGCCGGGGTGGTGGTGGGAAGTGTACTGGTGAGCCTGACCAGCTACCTGATGTTGCAGGATGCCGACCGGGTACGGGCGGTTTTTGCCTATACCCTGGGCAGCCTGGCCTTTGTGAACCGGGACGGGGTGGGGTCGCTGGCGCTGTACCTGCTCTTCACCCTGCCGCTTTTTTTGCTGCTGGGGCGCACCCTCAATGCCCTCAATCTGGGCGAGGAGACCGCCCGTAGCCTGGGCCTCCCGCTGGGCCAGATCAAGCTCCTGATCATCGGCGCCGTCACCCTCCTCACCGCCTCAGCCGTGGCCCAGGCGGGCATCATCGGCTTTGTGGGCCTGGTTGCGCCCCACCTGCTCCGGCGCCTGATCGGGGGCGACTACCGCTACTTGCTGCCCGCCTCAGCCCTGGGCGGGGCGGTCTTGCTGGTCTTTGCCGACCTGCTGGCCCGCACCCTGATCGCGCCGGGGGAGCTACCGGTCGGGATCCTGACCACGCTCCTGGGTGGGCCGTTCTTTTTGTACTTGTTGTGGCGGGGGAGGAGGGTATGAGAAGGGGAGCAGCGTCGCTGGGGGCTCGAGGGGAAGGGATGCCGGGCCCGTCGCCGTCCGCAGTCGGAGCTCGACTCTCAGCCGAAAACCTGTCCTTCTCCTATGGCAACCGGGCGGTGCTGAGCGAGACCAGCCTGGATCTTGATCCCGGCGAGTGGCTGGCCCTGCTTGGCCCGAATGGGGTGGGCAAGAGCACGCTGCTGCGCTTGATGGCGGGGTTGCTGAAACCCAGCACAGGTCAGGTGCGGCTGGGGGAGGAGCGGCTGGAGCGTTTGTCGAGCTGGACGCGGGGCCAGAAGATTGCTTTCCTGCCCCAGAACGGCGGCTACCCCGAAGACCTCACGGTGGAGGAAGTGGTGGGGCTGGGACGCACTCCGCATCTGGGGTTGCTGGGGCGGGCCGGCAGGGCCGACCAGGAAGCGGTGGAGTGGGCCATGCAGCAGACCCAGGTGACCGAGTTCCGCCACCGGCTGTTGCCCACGTTGTCGGGCGGCGAGCGCCAGCGGGTTATGCTGGCCCGTGCACTGGCTGCCCGTCCACGGTTCTTGCTTTTGGACGAGCCCACCAACCACCTCGACCTGCACCATCAGGCCGAACTGATCAGTCTGCTGGCAGGCCTGCGGGGCCAGAGCATTGGCATCCTGACGGTGTTGCACGACCCCAACCTGGCCCGCTCGGCGGATCGGGTGGCTTTTTTGTCGGCGGGAAAGCGGGTCGCGCTGGGCACCCCCAGGGAAGTGTTGAACCAGAGCCTGCTGCAAGCGGTGTATGGAGGGTGGGTGCGGGTGCATGAAGTGGAAGGCGAGCCGGTGGTGCTGCTGGGAGGCTAGATGCGGGCCAGTCTGAAAATAACCTCCCAGATGCTGCTGCTCGACCTCGGCGAGGTGCGCCGTCTGGTGACCCAGGATGGGCCGCGCCTGGCTCGATTTGTGGCCGTGATTCAGGAAAAGCGGGTCGGCTGCAACCGGCCGGGAGGCCGAAACTGGAGCTCCCGGCTAATGCGGGCCGGGGTTCCCCCCGCCGAGACCCTGCTCTACACCCTGCCCGGCGATCCGCTGGACTTCGAGCACGAAGGCTCCTGTCTGCGCCTGCCCGGCCTCAGGCTCTACCTGGATGGCCTGCCCGAGTTGGTCGAGACCCCCTACTATGCCTGGGTGGAGCCATGAGCGAACTCTGGCTGGTGCGCCACGGACAGACCCCCTGGAATGTGGATGGCAGGCTGACCGGCTGGACCGACGTGCCGCTTACAGCCCTGGGGGAGCGTCAGGCCAGGGCTTTGTCCGGGGGGCTGACCGCAGAGCGCTTCGAGCGGGTGGTGGCCTCGGATTTGAACCGGGCTGTCCACACCGCCCGCCTGGCCTATGGCGAACCTCACACCGTATCTGCCGCACTGCGCGAACTGAATTTTGGCGAGCTCGAGGGTTTGAGGTGGGATGAGATTGCCGAGCATCACAAAAGCGCCTTGCAGGGTTTCGAGGGGTTTCAAGCGCCCGGGGGCGAGTCTACAGCTACCTTGCGGCAGCGCGTGTTTGGGGTGCTGGATGCCTTGCCGCCGGGCCGCCACCTGATATTCAGTCACGGTGGGGTGTTGCGCCTGGTGCTGCGGGAGTTCGACCAGGACGGGTTCCTGCCCCCCTGCTCGGTGATCGGGCTGGACTGGCGGCACAAAAGGCTACAGTTTGTGCAAAGGGGGGAGTGGTGAAGACCCGTCTGGTGCTGGTGACGGGGGGTGCGAGGGCGGGAAAAAGTGCCTTCGCACAGGAGATGTCCTGCACCATGGGGGGTGAACAGGTCAGCCTGATCGCTACGGCCCAGGCGCTGGACGAAGAGATGCGCCAGCGCATCGAAAAACACCGGGCCGGACGCCCCACCGCCTGGGAGACCCTGGAAGAACCCCTCGAGGTTCCCACCGCACTGACGCGGGCCAAAGGCCGGGTGGTGCTGCTGGACTGCCTGACCTTGTGGGTCTCCAATCTGATGCATGCCGGTCGGGAGGTGTTGCCCGAACTCGAGAAGTTGTTGGCGGTTTATGCCGAAACCGGCAAAACCCTGCTGGTCGTGACCAACGAGGTGGGTCTGGGGATTGTTCCCGACAACCCCCTGGCGCGGCGCTACCGCGATCTGCTGGGCGCAGCCAACCAGCGCACCGCCCAGGAGGCCGATGGGGTCTATCTGCTGGTCTCGGGGATTCCGGTGAAGATAAAGTAGCTCTGAAACACCAAGTCTTTTAAGCCTCAAGCCCCAACCCCATTTTTCCTATGACCTTCCGCATCCCACCCGTCAGCCAGGAATGGTTATCCAAAGCCAGCGCGTACCAGAACACCCTGACCAAGCCGCCGGGCTCGCTGGGGTTTTTGGAAGAAATCGGAGTCCGCCTGGCCGCGATTGGGCAGACCCTGCAGCCCAGCCTGGGCAAGGGTGCAGTGGTGGTGTGCGCTGCCGACCACGGCGTAACTGCCGAGGACGTCTCGGCCTATCCATCCGAAGTGACCGCGCAGATGCTGCTTAATTTTGTGCTGGGCGGAGCGGCGATTAATCAGATGGCCGGGGTTTCGGATGCCGATGTTTGGGTGCTGGATGTCGGCGTGAACCGGGATGCGGTGGCCGACACCGGAGGGAAGGCCGGCCCTTGGTTCCTGCATACGCGCAAGGTACGTTGGGGGACGGGCAACATCGCACAGCAACCCGCCATGACCCGTGCCGAAGCCGAAGAGGCCATCCAGGCAGGGATAGATGCGGCCCGGCGTGCTATCCAGGAGGGCGCGACCCTGCTGGCGGCTGGAGATATGGGCATTGGCAATACCACGGCGGCGGCGGCGCTCACCGCAGCTTTGCTGGGCCTGGAGGCGCGGGATGTCACTGGGCGCGGTACGGGGGTGGACGACCAGCAGTATCAGAAAAAGCTCGAGGTCGTCCGCACCGCGCTGGCCCGTGCTCAGGCCCGATTGGGCGATTTGCGCATAGCCGATCCGGTGGAGGTTCTGGCGGAGCTGGGTGGACTGGAAATCGCGGCCATTGCAGGGGTATTCCTGGCCGGAGCCGAGGCCGGTCTGCCCCTCGTCACCGACGGTTTTCCGGTGACCGCAGGGGCTTTGCTGGCCTGTCAGATTCAGCCTGCTGTACGCGATTATCTGTTTGCCGGGCACCGCTCGGTAGAGCCGGGGCACACCCGGCAACTGGGGGCGCTGGGGTTGCGGCCCATCCTGGAACTCGATCTGCGTCTGGGGGAGGGAACCGGGGCGGTCTTGAGCTTCCCTATCCTGCGGGCAGCGGCCAGGGTGATGGCCGGGATGGCTACCTTCTCCCAGGCTGGGGTATCGCCAACGCTGAAACCGTAGAATTCTCGCCCACGACCAGGTGGATATCTTGCATAGATTGCGGTTCGGGCCAGCCCAACGAGCCATACATGCCATAACATGGTGAGGGAACAGGGTGCCCAGAATGGAACTCAAAGAAAACCTGGACTACTACCTCGAGCACGGCCTCTACGTTTTCACCGAGGCCTATCTTCGCAAGCGCGGTTACTGCTGTGGCTCGAGGTGCCGCCACTGCCCTTACCCCCGAGAGGTTCAGGCCCAGACCGCGTGCCTGAGGCTCGAGGGCCGCCCCATCCAGACCCGCGAGGAATTCGAGGCCCGTTTCGGGGTTGTTCTGGTAAAACCTTAGCTGTGCGCCCTCTCTGGCTGGCGGTCGGTTTCCTGACTATTTTTCCGGTTCCCAGGCTGGGAGAAGTCAGGGATGGCGAGATGAAGGCCGCCTCGGCTTTTTATCCGGTGGCGGGCTACCTGATTGGGGCGGTGCTGGCCCTGATGGCCTGGCTAACGGCGGCACTGCCCGACGGTCTACAAGGTGCGATCTTGCTGGCGGTCTGGCTGGCCTGCACCGGCCTGCTGCACCTGGATGGCCTGCTCGACTCTGCCGACGCGCTGCTCTCGATGAAGCCTGTCGCCGAGCGCCTGCGCATTCTGGGCGACCTACACCTGGGCAGCTTCGCTTTTGGGGTGGGGTTTGCGGTCTTGCTCCTGAAGTGGCAGTTGCTGGCTTCAAACCCCTCGCCCTGGCTGCTTTTGTGCCTGCCCGCCATCGTGCGCTTTGGCCTGTTGCTCCCCATGAACCGGTTCCCAGCGGCCCGCCCAGAAGGGCTGGGGGCCAGGAGCCGCGAGGGTCGAGTGGCCCCGGCGTTTCTTCTGGCACTCCCTGCCATCTTCTTCTTCCCCTGGGTCGCCCTGGCGGTGGTTGCGGCGATGCTGCTGCTGGCTTACTGGGCCGCCAACCGGCTGGGAGGCGGAATTTCTGGCGATGTGTACGGAATGCTGGTTGAGCTGGGGGAGGTGGTGGGTCTGCTGGTTTTTGTGGCCATGCTGTGAATCACCTTAAAGACCTCCCTACCGGGCATATCCAGCAAGTTTACCGGGGAACCGCTCCAGGCGGCCTGGCCAGCTAAGGGAAGCCGGAGGGAAGTGCCGACCCTGCGCTGGATATACCTGATGCAATGGGTCGTATCTGCACTACGGGCTTTGCGCCACCTCCCGCCCCCCCTGGTAATCATGCCGTGGGCGGTGAAGGGGGGGCTGGTGTCGGAGTGCAATGATCTCCCGCGCGGCCCTGCGCCCGCTGGCATAGGCCCCGTGTACGGTGGCGGCCCAGGCATTGGACGCAGTGTGTTCGCCCGCAAAGAACAAGCGATGGTTGACGGGTCTGGCCAGCACGCTGCGGGCTGTGGAGGCCCCTACGCAGGCCTTGCTGTAGGCCCCCTGGGCTTCGGGGTCGTCCCGCCAGTGAGCGAGTCGAGCCTTGCGGGGTGTTAGCTCGGGGCGGCCCAGGGCCTGGCGCAGGGTTTCCAGGGCCGTTCGCAGGGCTTGCTCCCCGGGCAAGGCCAGCAGTTCGCGGGCTTTGTCACCGGTGGCCAGCGAGGTCAGAATTTCTCCCTCGACCCCGTGCCCCCTGGTGCTGCTCCACCACTCGTCGGGGTTGGAGCCGGGCACATACAGCTCCACAATGCCTTCGGGGAAGATGGGCTGGTCGAACTGGTAAAAAAGCTTTACTGCATCGGCCACGCCCAGTTGCTCAATCGCGTTTCGCTTATCCAGGGGCAGATCGGGAACAAATTTGACTCTTTGGGTCTTCAGAATCCCCAGCGGCAGGGTGATCACGGCCTGGTCGGCCAGAAAGACCCGCCCATCGGTGGTGGTGGCCCTGACGCCGGACAAACCCCACTCGAGGGTCTCCACCACCGCGCCCAGCCGGATGTCCAGCCCGGAGGCCATTTTTATCGCCAGTCAATCGTAGCCGTCGAGGATGCGATAGTCGCCCTCTTCCGCCGATTTGTCGTAGAGGAACTCGAGGGCGGCTCCGGCACTCAGGAGCCCAGGATGGTCAAAGTCGGAGATGTATTCTTGTAGCTTGTAGGGTACTTTTTGACCCGTGAGCCGGTTGCGCTCTAAATATGCTGCCAGTGATTCCTCCCCCACAGCCTCGGGCCAGTCTACCGCCCGAATATCGGAAAAACCCCGCTGCACACAGCCTACCTCGGCCACACTGCGCAAATTGCCAGAGGGCAGCCGCACCAGCGTGTCCTCTTGCTGGGTGAAATGGATGGTCTGGAGGCCGAATTGTTGGGGGAGGGGGTAGGTGGGAACCTGGCTGCTATGGATAAATTCAGCACCCAGTTCGATGGGTACCGCGGCAAAGCTTCTATCGGTGTGGATGCGTCCTCCGACGCGGTGGCGGGCCTCGAGCACGAGGACTGGATGGTTCGCTTTTTGTAGATCCTGGGCAGCCGCCAGACCGGCGGCTCCGGCGCCTATGACGAGCGTTTTCATCGGAACACCTTTTTTTTACACTTCTTCGAACCTTTCTCCCGAGAATTGTTCTGGATGCCCGGGCATCACCCTGCCGACTGAGTCGCTCCACCAGTACCCGCGTAGCGGGGGTGCTTTACACCTTGGCTCGTACCGTGGCATACGGTGTGGTGGCAGTTCGTCGCGTTGCTTGCGCGCCTTGCGGCGCCGGGTATCTACCTTGAGATGGCAAGGCTGCCAATGGGTGGGTCGCACTCCTCCTTGTGGATCTGGTTTCCCCGGGTGGGGTTAGACCAGTCTAGCCGACCGGGCGGTTATCCGGATGAAGGATTTGCCACAATTGAGCCCCAGAACCGTATCTTTTGTGATTCGCAGGCGACGAAGAAATGAAGCCGGAACTCCCTGCTACCTTATTTCACAAATGAATACTTATGCAGATGGGCGGGTGTTCTGGATAGAGCCTGCGCGGGCTTACGGGGCGGGAGCAGGTATGGGATGGGCGGCCCCGAAAAGCGCCCACCGGCAGCGAGGGGTCATGCACAAAGCCCCCGGGCCATAGCCATGTGTATGCATCAAAATGGGGTTGTTGGGGGGGATAGACCCAGCAGTCTGAAAATCTTCTCCAGTCGCTCGCGCTCGCTGAGGAAGCCCAGCCCCTTCTTGCGGGTCAGCCACGACTTGAGCGCTTTGCGCTGGTGGGGAACGCCCAGTACATCGCTGAGCTGTTCCACATCGCCCACTTCTGCCGAGACGGTATCGCTGCTGTACGAACACACCGGGCAACTCAGGTACATGGGGTTGGAGTCGTACTGGAAAACCAGCCTTCCCTGATGGTAAACCCAGAGCAGCAGAGCCGCATCCTCGAGGTTTACCGCTCCTAAGGCTACGCAAGCCAGCCTCTGCGAGAGTCCGGCGGTTAGCCCAGCCAAGCGCTCTTCCAGCTGGGTGAGGCTTTCCAGTGACGGTTCCGTTTTAGGGTATACCACTACCTGGTTTCCGAGGGCTCGGGTTTCAAGCCCGTCCGCGGCTTGTCGGGCCGCCTGCAGGCCCACGCGACACAGGGTAATGCTCTGGTGGTGCACGCTTCAGGGTAGCCGCAACCAGCCTGTCCCGAAGTGATTTTGGCTTCTATAGCGGCGCGAACAAATCCACGGTGTTGCCGTCGGGGTCTTTCACCTGGGCATAGCGCTGGCCCCAAAAAGCATCCCAGGGCGGTTTGTGCCCGCGATAGCCCGCGCCCACCAGCTCGGCATATACCCGATCCACCTCGCCAGGGCTGCCGCACAAAAAGGCTCCGGCAGGGCGTGGGTGCAGCTCGAACTGGGGGTCGAAGCTATGGATCACTTCCAGGGTGTCCCAGGCAAAGCGCAGCCCGCCGGGCAAGGTCACCTCCACGTGGCCCTCGAGGTCGGCTTCGCGGGGAATGCTGAAGCCCAGACGCCGATAGAACGCCAGCGAAGCCCGCATGTCCCGCACCACCAGACCCACCAGATCCAACCGCACACCCATGCCGCACCTCCTTCGACTATGCCTTCATCATAGGGCGGTTCTCGGAAAAATGCCGGGTTCCCACCAAAAAAAGCGCCCTAAACAGGGCGCTCATGTAATGGATGAAGGCAATCAATCATCGGCGGCAGAGCCTTTGCCGATCTGCTTTCCTTCGGCCTCCTGGTTCCACTCCTTACCGTAGACCGCTTTCAGAATGATATAGGCGGCCAGACCGGTCAAAAAAGGAACTGCCAGAACCAACATCCAGAGCGTGCCGATGGTGAGCTGCAGATCCACCTTGTAGCCGGCCAGGGTGGTCATGAGGTAGAACATCAACATCCCGATTACGAAGCTGGTGCGGAAAGGGTGCTGGCTGGGCAGCTCGAGGTAGCGCCGCTTGTCTTTGGCATAGTCCAGGAAGGGAATCGCCAGTGCTCCCAGAATGATCAGGGTGGGCACCAGGATGCCGCCCCAGAACTGCGGGCCGAAGGTGGCGCCCAGGAATTCGAAGCGCCAGGTGGCCGGGATCATCTGCAAGATCCCGAAAATCCACATAAAGTACCAGTCGGGCTTGACCGCCGGGGTGGCTACTGTGGGTGGGCCAAAGGCCTGGACAGGGTGAGCTATAAAGGCTCCCGCGATGAAGGTTGCGACGGCCAGATAAATCAGGAACAAGACCCCCATCATGACCGCTTGCTGGGGGAAGAGGGGCACTCCTACGATCTTGCCCGGAGCCACCTTCTCGGCGTACCTGGGCTGGGTGTGCTTCTGCTTGATCATGATGGCCAGGTGGGCACCAATCAAGCCCATCAGGGCCAGCGGCAGCCACAGAACGTGGATGGAGTAGAGGCGGGGGATGGTCTGGGTATTGGTGAGGCTGAGCTCACCCGCAAAGAGGATGTCCGACATAAGCCTGCCCACCCAGGGAGCCGCCGCACCAATTTCGTAGCCGATTTTGGTGGCGGTGAAGGCGTAGTTGTCGTAGGGCAGCGCATAGCCGGTGAAGGCGGCGAGAATTGAGAAGACCAGTAAGAAGACCCCAATCATCCAGTTCAGTTCGCGCGGATTTTTGTAGGCTCCAGTCAGGTGTATCCGCAGCATGTGCAAGAAAGCGGCGGCAATCATGATATGGGCCGCCCAGTGGTGCAAAGAGCGCAACACCGCCCCAAACGGCAGCGAGTCAATGTACAGAATCGAGTAGTAGGCCGCAGGTACTTCCTTGCCGTCCGAAAGGGGCCCAGCGACGGGCCGGATCGAAGGCTCGTAGTTGAGGGTCAGGAAGATTCCGGTAAGTACCAGGGTAATAAAAGAAAACAGGGTAATCTCGCCTAAAAAGAACGAGTGGTGTACCGGGAAAGCCTTGCGGAAGGCCTTGGCGTAAAGCCTTCCAATGCTCAAGCGATCATCTAGCCACTGATACATATTTCCCCCTACACGTCCGCGCCTGGCTCGCCTAAAAACTCACCGGCCACTACCACCCTGCCACCCTCCACCCGGACGGGTAGCTGGGGAACGGGCGCGGGTACTGGGCCAGCCAGAACCCTGGCCTGGTTGTGTATGTCATACACGCCCCCGTGGCAGGGACACACCCAGTTGTTGTTTATCCACTGGCTGACGGTGCAGCCAAGGTGCTTGCAGATGGCGGAGTAGGCCAGCACCCCCTCGGGCGAAGCGTGCTGCCGGGTCTCCGGGCTCATCCGGGCGGGGTCGGCCAGGATGACCATCAGGGTGTTGTTGCGAAGGTCTTTTTTGAT
This sequence comes from uncultured Meiothermus sp., assembly GCF_937863175.1. Classification (GTDB taxonomy): domain Bacteria; phylum Deinococcota; class Deinococci; order Deinococcales; family Thermaceae; genus Meiothermus. The sequence continues at coordinate 13,234 of NZ_CALMCQ010000447.1, forward strand.
CACGTTTTCAGGACTCTTCGGAAAAGCGATGATAAAAGGCAACGCGGCGCCCTGGGCCGCCCTGAGGTCGTCGAGGGTAATCTCCTGGTCGGCCTTCGCGCCCATGGCAAAAACCAGTGTATCGCCTACTGCGACTGGCTCTTTGCTGGGCACCTTCTCCACTCGAGGCACCAGGCCGGCGCCCACCCACAAAGTTGAAAGCACTGCCGCGCCTGCACCGACCCCGATTGCTGCTTGCAACACAGCCCGGCGGGTCGCATGGGCTTGCGGGTCTTCGGGGTGGTCGTGGTGATGGGCTTTGGCTTCATGATCAGCCATTCTCGATCCTCCAAATTCCAGTTATGGATATTTTCGCCCAGAGGGTCTGGGTCTTGTGTAAACTTCGCTACCGTAGCCGCGCCAACTCAGACCCCCCCCAAGGTTACCAGGGGAAGTCGCCTTTTTCGTCCTCGGCCAGCACTTCTTCCATCATGAAGAATTTTTTGTAGATGGCGATCATCAGGGCGAGCAGCAGCATCATGCTAGCAAAGACCCCAGCCTGCAGGGTGGTGTCGTTGTAGAAGCCCGTCTCGGGGTTGTTGGCAAAGATCAAGGCCCGCACGAAGAAGCCCGACAGCACCACCAGCAGAATGGCCAGCACCACCCCGGCCACCATGGGCAGGCTGCTGGGTTCGGGCTGGTGGATGCCTGGGCGTAGCTCCGAGCCCTCGAGCCAGTTGCTCAGGAGTCCGATGAAGCCGTACATGAACAGCACCATAGCAAAAGCCATCAGGCCGATGCTGCCCACCGTGAGCTTCTTTTCTTCTGGCCCTACCAGGATCTGGGTGTTGAGGTAGGTCATGAGGAACAACGCCACCGAAAACACCAGTGCAAAATAGGGAACCACTGTGTCATTCCGATACATATATCCCTCCCCAATAGGCCTTAGCGAGCCGCCCTAATCTGCTCGGGGGTCACGCCGCCATAGTTGTTACCCCAACTGTTTTTGATATAGGTGATTACCCCAGCCAGTTCTTCGTCGGACAGCTGGGCAAAAGCAGGCATCGCACCCTGACCTCTGAGCAGGATATTGATGCTGT
>NZ_CALMCQ010000448.1 GCF_937863175.1 uncultured Meiothermus sp.
GCTTACACCCAGGCCGCCGCCACCTGGCCCGTTGGGCGTTTTTGTGGCGGGTGCGGATTGGGCTTTGGATTAAAAGAACTCAGAACGCTACAGAAGATCGGCAATGAACACAGCATCACAGGAGGTCGGCAATGAATCAATGGTTTAGGTGTTCGGTGGTTTTTTGGCTTGGACTGCTCACAGCTTGTGGGGGCGGGAACCCTCCGGGGGGAAGCAATTCGGTTCCAATTAATGCAGCCACTGGCGGCACCATAGAAGTCGGGGGGGCCAGGTTGACCATTCCGGCTGGGGCTTTGAGCCAGAATGCCAGTGTCACGCTGGAAGTTCGGGCCAAACCCAGCGAACCCGCAGAAAATCCCATGCAACCTGCCGGGCCAGCGGTCAACCTCGACCTAGGCGGGGCCAGCCTCAACCAGGCCGCTACCCTGGAACTGCCCACCGATGCCCAGGGTAAAGAGGGCAGCCTGGTGATCGTGGAAACCCTCGCCGACCCCGCGCCAGGCGAGCCCCAGCTCTGGGTACACGCCGCCAAACCCGCAGGGGTCAGTTCCATCACTGCCACGCAAACCCTGCCCAACAAGGTTTCGTATGCTGTAACCCGTAAAGGGCTCTATACCAGCTATCTGATTCCCAGGCCAAAGCCCACAGAGGGGGGTGTTAGCCCGCTGCAGGTACCGTTTTACTACCAGGCCGGCCTGCCCTGGTGCACCCCCACCTCGCTTTCGATGATACTGAACTATCACAGACCTCAAGCCGCTTTGCTGGCCAACGCCAAATTCCCCGGTGGGTATGCCAGTAACTATGGCCTGGCCAGCCTCATCAAACAGGCTGCCAGTAGTGGGTCTGCGGCCGGGCCCATCCTCAAGGCGGCCGGGGTTCCCGATACGGCCTACCGCTACATGCGCTGGGATGCCGAGCTGATCCCCAGCGAAAACACCTCCGGCGGAAGTAATGCTTTCATCGCCTATGTTGCCTCCGCCACCACCGGGTTCTTTGGACTGTTTCGACCCAAAGCGGTTTGGACAGGCTCCGACCGAACCTGGCACGTCTTCGTGATCACTGGCATCACCGGCGACGGCGTATACATCGCCGACTCCAACGCCCGCCCCGGTATGGACTGGGCCGGAACCTACCCTTCGCTTAGCTGGAAAGCCTTTCGCGAGGCTCACTGCACCCTCAAGGACGAAAAAGACCCCAGCAAGGGTTGCGTCGACAGCGGCGACCCCCAAAAGCCCGACCTCGAGACCATGGTCTTCTTCAACGACCCCAGACCGGAGGCCGAGCGGCGCGGCTCAATTGAGCTTTCCCACGGCGAGACCATCTATTTTGGCGGAACCCCCTTTACCTTCTCGCCCTCGCTGCTCTTCCGCAACCCCAGCGGTCGGGTGATCTCACGCTGGATGTGGGAAGGGGCCTATCCCAACGGCTACTACTATAGTGACGAAGCCACCAAGCTCAACACCTTCCCCCACGGCAACAACCTTGTCCAGGACACCGAGTTCAGATATATGGTCTACCGCTCCAGCGTGATGGAAGTAAGTCTAAACGTGGTCAACGTGACCAACCTTGCCCTGGACTACGAGCTCGAGGCCCGGCTCTATCTGGGCGGCAGCATGAGGGCCCAGCGCTCTCGCACTGTGAATGTGGGAGCCTACAATCTTCGTTCGGTTGATCTGAACTTTGGCAACCTGGGCGATCTGGCCGGTGCCATCACTGCCCCCACGCCCGCCCGCCTGGAGCTCAACCTGCGCCAGGGGGGCGTCTTGCAGGATGTCAAACACATCGCCTTCAGACTCGCCCCCAACCCAACTACTCTGCCCACCGTGCGCATCCTAGTACCCAGTGTCCCAACCACCGTGCTCAAAGACGAGCCCTTCACCTTCCGCGGGGAGGGCTTCGACCCACATACCCTGCCCGATGGCCGGGCCCGGCTATCGTGGTTCGAGGGCGGGGCCAGGCTGGGCGACGGCGGCAGCTATACTTTCACCCCCACCATTGCGGGTACCCGCACCCTCACCCTGGTTGGCACCGGCGAGTATGGCCTGCAAGCCGCCACCTCCGCCACCGTCACCGTAATTGACCCCACCCGCACACCCGGCGAGATTGTGATCGTAGAGCCCAAGAACAACGCCGCATACTGGAGCCCCAACGTTAACCAGGCTATGGTGGACGTGCCGCTGGTGGGCTACGCCACCTACTCCAACGGCGCGGCGGTGCCCGGCGAGCGGCTGGTCTGGACGGCACAGCCGCAAGGCGGCACTGAGGTAGAAGTAGGCAGAGGTTCCAGCCTCACCGTCAAGCTGGTCGGCGGCCGGAGCTTCGCCCTGCCCTATACCATCCGCCTAACCGTGCTCTCCGACGCCGGCACCCCCATCGGCAACAGAACCGTGACCATCACGGTCGGCTACACCTACATCGGCTAGAGAGGCGACCATGAAGCGATTGTTGACCCTGCTTTGCCTCACCCTGCTGGCCGCCTGCCAGCCCGGCGGACCGTCCAGCCCCCCCGTTATCGGCAGCTTCACCGCCACCCCGGCCTCGCTACCGATTGGGGGCGGCAACACCACCCTGACCTGGGAGGCAAGCAGCGCGAGCTCCCTAACCATCAACCAGGGCGTGGGGGCGGTCACGCCCACCGACAAGGGCTCCAAAAGCGTGGCGGTGGCCGAGACCAAGACCTTCACCCTCACCGCCAGCAACAACCTGGGCAGCGTGAGTAAAGATGTGAGCGTGACGGTGGCGTTACCACTCTCGATTAGCATCACCCCCACCTCCCGCGCCTTCGTGGCCGGCAGCCCCGGCGGCAGCTTCGACGCCAACGTAACCGGCTCCACAGCCACGGTCAACTGGAGCCTCACCGGCCCTGGCAGCCTAAGTTCGGCCACCGGCCCCTCGGTGATCTACACCCCGCCCCCCACTCTCACCGTGCTGACCAACGCCACCCTGACTGCCGAGCTTTCCGGCACCGGCCTCTCGGCCACCGCCAACATCAGCATCGCCCCCACGGTGCTCTCGGGCGGCGTGCTGTTCTACAAGTCCGACGGCTCGGGCAGTCTGGGGGCGCTGGACGCCGGCGGAAGCTACACCCCGATCAAAACCTTCGCGGCGGGCGATCTGCCCGCCGGCGTCACCCTCACCGGCAAGCCCTACGACCTCTACGAGCTGTTCTACAACCCCGACGGCTCGGGGGCGCTGGGCAGCTTCGACGGGGCGGGGAACTTCCGCAGGTTGCGGGCCTACACCGCCGGGGAGCTGCCGGCGGGCCAGAACCAGTTGGTGAGTTTCGGCGAGCGGGTGGTGTTCTACAAGGCCTCCACCGGCACCACCCTCTGCGGCACTTACGGCGACAACTACGACTTCAGCAAGCCCGTGACCCAGACCGGCTACTCCACCGACTGGAATTTCATTCTGCGGGCCAACGACGCCAACGGAGCTTTCTTTTACCGGAAGTCCACCGGCACCGGTGGCTATGGCACCTACGACGCGGCCTGCAAGTGGAGCTTTAGCTACGCCAACTCCGGCTACACCACCAACTGGAGCCACATCCTGCGCACCCCGAACGGCGTGCTGTTCTACCGCGACGACGGGATCGGGGCCTTGGTCACCTATGCCGCCAACGGCACCCCCACCCAGACCGGCACCTATCTCGCCGGGAGGCTGGCGGCGGGCTGGGAGCAAGTGGTCAACACCAAGCACGGCGTGCTGTTCTACAAAGCCGACGGCTCCGGCGAGTTGTCCACTTTTAACGGGAACACCTATACCAGGGTGAAGTCCTACGCTGCCGGAGAACTTCCCACCAATGCCGCCCTGGTAGCCCAGGTTGGCAACTGATTGAGCTGGAGCTTGAAGGGAGAAAGCATGAAACCTCTTTTTGCAATACTTTTGCTGTGCAGCGCACTGGTGCTCGCCGCCAGCATCACTTACAAACTCAGCATCAATGGACAGGCCTTTAGCAGCCCCGCCATTACGGTCAAGGGTGAGATTTACGTTCCTCTCACGGCCCTGGAAAGGGCAGGGGTAAAGGTAACCCGCTCCGGCAGCACCCTGGCCCTGGCCCTGCCGGGTTCGCCCGTGACGGCGGGAGGGGCCAACCAGCGGGCTTCGCTCGAGGGTTGCATGGGAGAAACCCTTTTCAACGGGATCTGGCGGGTTCGGGTGAGCAAGTTAGAACCCATCACCCGCGACCCCGGTACACCCGGCGCCATCCCCGGATGGGGCCTCACGGTAGAGCTGCGCAACGGCAGTAAAGGCACCCTGATGCCCACCGATACCGGGGTGGACGGGACGGGCCAGGGCATTCAACTCGCTTTTGCCGATGCCCAGACCCTGAGTGTAGACCCGCACGATGTGCAGAAGCTGACCTTTGCCTCGCTGCCCCAGGGCGGGGTGGTGACCCACCAGCTCAAGTTCTACTACCCCCTGGGCACCGACCCCAAGGCCGTGCAGAAGCCGGTCAAGTTTTTGTTTGAGATTAACCCCAGGGGCCTCGAGGCAGCCCTCCGTAGTCGTGCTGGCGGAGCCAGTTACACCACCCCCACCCCCAGCCTGCGGGTGCGGCTGGACTGCCAGAAATAAGCAAAAATCCTGCTTGCCAGACACTTTGTCTCTTCTCAAAACTGACCCGCCGGTCAATAATCGTAATTCGTGAGCGTACTGCCTCCCGGTGAACCCCGCCGATCACAAAAATTAGCCATCTGGGAGGGTATGCTGGCAATCCTGTTTATCAATTGGAGTACCGGCATGGTCACGATCGGGTATGCCCTGTGGTTGGGGGCGCCTCCGGTCGCACTGGCTATTCTGGGGGCGCTGCCGATGGTGGGGCAGATGGCCGCCCCGCTGGCCCTGTTTTTTCGTGGTAGCCGCAAGCGTCTGAGTGTCCTTTTGTCGGTTTTTGGGCGCGGGTTTTTTGTGCTGGTACTGCTGTTGCCCCTGTTGCCCGAGGCCTGGCGCATTCCCGGCTTGTTGGCAATTGCTGCGCTTTCGCTGCTGATTGTCGCACCGGTAAGCGTCTTGTGGACAAGCTGGATGGCTGATCTGGTACCCGAAAAAGAGCGTGGCCGCTACTTTGGTCTGCGCAACGGGGTGCTGGGCCTGGTGGGCACTCTGGGCAATTTGGCCGCAGGCGGCCTGATTGATGCGATCGCCAGGCCCTGGGGGTTTTTGCTGGTGCTGGGGGTTGCGGTAGCGGCAGGGGTCGGCGCAACACTAATTTTACGGCGACAGTTTGAACCCAGGCAGGTGAATGAGCCGCCCCGCTTCGCTGAGTTTATCCAGCCCCTATCCGACCGCAAGTTTCGCGGGTATCTGGGTTTTGTGCTGTTGTTTATGGGTGCGGTGAGCGTGGGTGGGCCGTTTGTGTTTCCGCTCTTCCTCGAGTACGCCCGCATGAGTTTTACCCAGGTGGGCCTCTGGACACTAATTGCCGCCGCAGGTGGGCTGGTGCTGGGCCCGCTCTGGGGTCGTCTGGCCGACCGCATCGGACACTGGCAGGTACTGCTCCTTAGCGGTAGCGTTGCTGCGCTGGTACTGCCTCCGTTGTGGCTGGCGGGTGGGCCAGGCCATCTTCAAACCATCTGGGCTTCGGCGGTTGGCGATGCGCTGGCCTGGGCCGGTATTGGCACCGCGCTTACCAACGTGGCCCTGCAAAGTGCTCAGCCAGAAAAGCGCAACCTCTATCTGGCCTGGTACTGGATGTCTTTTGCCCTGGGAGGCATTCTGGGTTCACTGATGGGGGGGGCTTTGGGCAGCCTGCACCAGCAGCTCAACCTGTTTCCCAGTGCCTACCATCTGCCCATCGCGGTCTCGATGCTCCTGCGAATTGGGGCCATCTACTACCTCTGGTGGCGGATTCGGCGCGACAAGCGCCGGGCTGCCGCATCCACGGTGGTCGGGGGACCACAAGCCGTAAGCCCTGCGGACTGAGGGACTGCACTTCCTTGCTTGAAATTGCAGCTTAGATCAATCCGCCATCCACGGCGGTTCTTCGGGGTTGAGTCTGCCTGAGGATGGCATTCGAGGATGTGCTGGCAAACGAAAAGGCCTCCTGCTGCAGCCTATGGCGGTAGAGGATTTACTCGAGGCCCGACAGCTTGCGGTTTTTGGCGATGTAGTCGTACCACTGCTCGGGCACATCTTCTTCGGGGTAGATGGCCGAGACCGGGCAGGCCGGAACACAAGCCCCACAGTCAATGCACTCATCGGGGTGGATGTAGAACTGGTCTCCACCATCGTAGATGCATTCCACCGGACAGACTTCGACACAGGACTTGTCCTTAATGCCGACACAGGGCTCAACAATAACGTGAGACATGATTTTCCTCCATTCTTTGAGGCTTGGGGTTCGAACCAGCTCAGGGAAAGACCTGAAGGCTCCGAGCAGAGCCACCAAACTGGCCCTTATTCTAAGGAATTCCAGGAAAAGTCAAGGGGTATAAAACCACAACACACGAAATGCTATTCTAAAGGCCATGAAGCAGCATTACCGTGTGGAGATCGAGTTCGAGGAGGGGCGGCTCCGTACCCCCCTACCCCAACTCCCTACCCACCCACAGGCCCAGAATTGGCCCGACCTGCTCTTCAAGCTCAAGGAAGTTATCCAGCGCGCCCTTAAAAGCGCTACTGCGGTAGAGGTCGAGCCATGGGCAGCCGGTTTGGAGATACGCGCTGCGTGAGCATGGATCCCATTGAATTTCTCAAAGGTGCCCTCGAGATCCCCTCGGTCTCGGGGCAGGAACGTGCGGTTGCACAATACCTGGTCGAAGGAATGAAGAAGCTGGGCTACTCCAGAGCCTGGGTAGACGAGGCCGACAATGCCCGTGGTCAGACCGGCTCAGGACCGCTTCAGGTGGTGCTGCTGGGCCACACAGATACGGTTCCGGGGGTAGTTCCGGTGCGGCTCGAGGGTGAGAAACTATTTGGGCGTGGCTCGGTGGATGCCAAGGGGCCCTTTGTTACCTTCTTGCTGGCGGTTGCTGGCCTCGCACCCGAAGTGTTACAGAAGCTGACCGTGCACGTGATCGGGGCTACCGAAGAAGAAGTCCCTAGCTCTAAGGGAGCCCGCTACGTGGTTGGAAAGCTCAAACCCGATTTTGTGGTGATTGGCGAGCCTTCCAGTTGGCAGGGCATTACCCTGGGCTACAAGGGCCGCCTGCTGGTGCGGGTGCGGCGGGAGAAAGACAACTTCCACTCGGCCCACCATGAACCCAACGCTGCCGAGGAGATCATCAGCTACTTTGTCAGCATCAAGGCCTGGGCCGAGGCCATGAATGTGGGCCAGGGGCCTTTCAACCAGGTGCAGTACAACCTGCGCGACTTTAAAATCGAACACCCCGATAACCGCCAGCTCGCCGAGATGAAGTTCGACCTTCGGCTGCCCCCCCGCCTCTCGGTCGAGGAGGCCATCCGTCACCTTTCGGCTTACGCCCCTCCCATTCTGGATCTGGACTTCTCAGGGCGCGAGGTGCCCTATGTTGGCCCCAAGGACACCCCCCTTACCCGCGCTTTGCGCGTCGGCATCCGTCAGGCTGGGGGTGAGCCGGTGTTCAAGTACAAAACCGGCACCTCCGATATGAACATCGTGGCCCCCAACTGGAAGGTGCCTATGGTGGCCTATGGGCCCGGTGATTCCACCCTCGACCACACCCCCAACGAACATGTGGAAATCCCCGAGTTTTTGAAGGCCATCGAAGCATTACGCACCGCCCTGACCTGGCTGGCGAAATGAACAGGAGAAACCACGGATAGCTGATAGCCAAAGGCGGAAGGCCGAAAGCTCAAACAAAGCCGATGACAGGTATTTTATAGCCGCTGGCGAGAGGCCTGTGACCTCTTCTGCCCACAGCCTTCGACCCTCATTTTATCGCGCGACCCTGGGTAGACCTGCTACATGCGACTGTAGAAGTATCCCTCTACAGCGGCGTATTCAGTTTCCTCAGCCCATCTGCCGCAACACCTCATACACCCCAATCCCCACCGCCACCGCCAGGTTGAGCGAGCGCCCACCCCTGCCGGGCATTGGAATGGTCACGCTGGGAAAACGCTCCAGCGCCTCGGCTGGCAGACCACGGCTTTCTGGCCCAAAAAGCAGGTAATCGCCGGGGTGATAGTGCACCTGGGTGTAGAGCTGGGAAGCTTTGCTGCTAAAGGCCCACACCCGGCTGCTACTGGGCGGTGTTTCCAGAAAAGCCTGCCATGAGTCGTGCAGAATGTAATCCAGCTCAGACCAGTAGTCCAGCCCAGCCCGCTTGAGCTTGGGGCTGTTCCACTGGAAGCCCAGCGGACGAATCAGGTGCAGCTCGGCCCCGGTGGCCGCGCAGGTGCGGGCAATATTACCGACGTTCTGGGGGATTTCGGGCTGGTAGAGTACCACCTTAAGCATAGCCCGACTTTATCGTAAGCAGAGCCCGCCTCGGCGCAACCTGGCCTCTCTTCTGGAAACGAACCAAAGCGGCTTGATTTGGGCACCGGGTCTCAAATAAAGGAAAACTTGGGTCGAAAGTAAGGTCATGGTGTGGATTTTGCACCCGCTTCGCCTCGAGCCGGTGCTAAGTTCGAGGGGATGGCCGAGGCTCGTCCCGAAATCGGGCTCCTGGTGTTGGCCGCCGCCGGTCTGGGGGCTACACAACGGGGTCTGGCTTCTGGAGCGTCCATACATCCTGCAAGACCTGCTCGAGAAGTAATCGTGGTTCCTATCAATAGTTTGCTTTCTATGTGCCCCCACGATAGAAATTCCAGCGATGGTTTTAGGCCTGCACTTCTGGGGTTTGCGTCGGCGCGGCTCTGTGGCCAGGCCTCTACGGGCAGAGCAAATTCCTAACCTGGAGATACTTAGAGGGTTCCTTGACCGTCCGCAGGTCTCATACCCCATTCGGGGTCGAACTAAACCTGACCGACTGAAGATGCTTTTTTTCTGAGTTAAAGCACATTGGTGTGGAAGAATTGACCACTTTGTTCTGTGTCAGACGGGATTTCTAGGATAAAGTTGCTCTTATGGGCAAAGAACCAGTCAAAAACGTTGTCCAAATACCCCAAGACATAGGGTTCGCAAAGCTGGGTTTACCAGTAGAGGTTGTCAGAGGTTTGAATGACCGATAGGTCTCACTTTTTGAATCCGGTATCGCTGGATTTAGCACAACGAGAACGACTTTCCGGGTTTTGCAGGAGATCTACTTTCGGAGCAAGCGTACAATCTCGACGAGTTGGGCCGGTTCGGGCTGTTCCAGATCCGCCTGGCAACGGGTCAGGTAAGCCTCGAGAATTTCTTCACCCACCGAGTCCAGTGCGCTGCGTACCCCACTCAAAAGGGTCAGGATATCTTTGCACTCCCGGTCCTCCTCCACCATTTTTTGCAGACCGCGCACCTGCCCTTCCAGGCGGCGCAAGCGATGGACAATTCTGGTTTTATCGCCAATTTCTGCGGTCATGGCTGCTCCAATGGTGCAATTGCCAACCAGGCTGCGCCCGGAAAAAATCTGCAATTAGCCTTTCGAGACGACGTACCGGGCGCAATTCCCCACTTAGCGCACGACCCTGAACCCACGCGCAGTCCAGGCCTGGATACCCCCGTTCACCAGGTTCAGATCCCGATGGCCTCTGGATAACAGGTACTGCACAGCAACCCTGCTGCGGTTCTGGGTATTGCACTTGACATAGACCGCCCGGTCTCTGGGCACTTTGCTCCACCAGCCCTCGATCTGCTGCAAAGGCCAGTTTACCGCGCCGGGGACATGCCCCTGGGCAAATTCTTGTGGGGTGCGCACATCAATCACAAAGGTTTTGGGCTTGGACAGCGCCCGGTTGAGGTCGTCCACCGTCACAATTTTGAAGCCCTGGGCCAACCCCGCTGTAGCCACCAGAAAAACCACCAGGCTGGCAAGGGTTTTCATGCCGCCACCTCCGCGCTGGCCTTGAGGGCCGCTTCGACAAAGACCCGATCGGGCTGCCCGCCCAAAACGCGCTGCTGGGAAGTACCGCTGATGATGGTATCGGGCACCCCCGAGATGTTGTAGCGGCGGGATAGACCGGGAAACTCGTTGGCTTCCACCCCCTCAGCAATGATGTTGGGGTTGTGGTAGGCCAGCTTATAGGCTGCCAGGACTGCCTGTGGGCAGTAGGGGCAGGTAGGGGTGACGAAAGCCTGCATCCGGACAGGTGTGGTGAGTTGTTGGAGCTCGAGCTGTGATTTGTCGCCGAGCCTGGACTCCCGCGTGCCCAGCATCAGCAACGTTTCTAGCAGAGTGCTGAACTCATAGCCTGCAGGCAACCCTAAAAACCGAATGTTGTTACGCTCAGAACCTTTCTCGCGTAGCAGGATGGTGGGTGCGTAGCTCAGGCCCAGGGTCTGTGCCTCGGGGTCGGCGTGAATAGAACGCTGCTCCACGCTCAAGTTCGGGTTCAGGGCCGCCACTTCCTTCAGCAAGCCCAGGGCTTCATCTTGCAGCCCTACTTCCTGTCCAGGAAGTTCGATACCCGAAGTAGTAAACACCACCAATTCCACCGGGTTATGGACGGGAGCCAGCATTTCGCGCACCTGATCTTGGATTTTTTCGTCTAGGAACATGGTCTACTCCTTTAGATCGAGGGTGTGGGTCTCCCTCCAGTACCTGGTAGTATACCCCCAGGGGATATATTATGCAAGGGAACCCGGCTCTGGGCAAAAGGAAATAGACTAGAGGGTATGTGGAGATGGTTCAAAAATCTTTTGGGGCTGGGGCCTGGCGTACCCCGGATTACTGCCAGACAAGCACAGGAAAAGCTCAGGGCCGGGGCGGTGATGATTGATGTGCGCACCCCCCTCGAGCGCAAGATGAGTAAAATTCCTGGATCACAGGGGATGCCACTGGCCGAGCTGGCCAAGCGTTGGGAAAGCCTGCCCAAAGACAAGCCCATCCTCTGCCAGTGCGAGAACGGCAGCCGCAGCCAGCAAGCCGCCGAGTTTTTAGCCAGCAAAGGACTGGACGTCTACAATCTCGCCGGGGGTATCTCGGCCTGGCAAGCCGCAGGGCTTCCGGTAAAGAAGGGCGATATTCAGCGGTAGTCCTCGCCGGGCTCGAGGTACTCAGACCACTTGCATCCACAAGAATGCTTCTTCTGCATAGCATTAGAGGTGCGTTTTCGGTTTAAGTGCGCCCACGATAGAAATTTCGGTGATGGTTTCTTACTGAGATGCATTTTTGGGCTTTGCTTCGGCGCGACTCCATTGCGAGCCTCTGTGGGCAGTGCAAATTCCTAACGAGTAGATACCTGGCAAAATCCGCACCGGGGCTTGCAGTGGCGCGGTTTATGGCCAGACTCCGGGTCGCAACGTAGCTTCCTGAGGCGGAGTTGCTCTGAAGAAAACTTCAATCGAATATATCCTTCAGTTTTTTGAACCTGCTCTTTTTCTTCTTGTACTTGTAGGGTTTGAAGAATCCCCCCTGGTAGGGGCGGTAGCCCCGGTAATAGGGGTCGTAGCCAGCATCGTTGTAGGGTGTGCCATAGCCACCACGATAGCCAAAACGCCTCGCCAGAAATTTGCCAACCACCAGTGCTATGAGTTTAAACAGTATTCTCTTCATCGTGTATCTTCGTCTCCCATTGCTGTACGACAAAAACCACCACGGGCAGTTGCCGTGGTGGTCTCGCCGAAGGTTCTATTGAACCTGTCCCGACCGAGGGGTTTTAACCCTGTACTGACGGTCTGGACGCTCGCGTCTGCGATCAGCTACTCCCCAACCAACCTCAGGGTAGCAAATCCAGCGCCATCATTTATTAGAGGGTTCCCATTCGGCGGGTGGCGGTCTTTACCCCAACCGCCATCTCGATCAGTGCAGCCTGGATGGCTTCGGCGTCAATGCCGGCCTCGCGGTGCATACGGGGAATGGAGCCGTGGTCGTAAAATACGTCGGGCAGGCCCAATACGCGGATGTCGGGCTTCAAGCCCATTTCGTGGAGGGCTTCCAATACCGCGCTACCGAAGCCGCCCATCTTCTGGTGGTCTTCGGTAGCAACCAGCTTATAGCCCTCGAGGGCCAGCACCTCGAGCATCCCCTTATCCACCGGCTTGATAAAACGGGCGTTGATGATCCCCACTTCCGGGCTGTCGCTGGCGGCCTCCAGTGCATACTTGAGGGTCTTGCCAAAGGCCAGGATGTAGGCTTTGCTGCCTTCCTTGAGCACCTCCCACCGACCCCACTCGATCTCGGGCCAGGCTCCTTCGGGGGCTTTTTCCACGTTGTCTCGAGCGTAACGGATGGCGATGGGGGCATTCAGCGTGAGGGCCTTCTTGAGCATGGCCCGCAGCTCCAGGGCATCCCTGGGGGCCGCGATCTGCACGTTGGGGATGGTGCGCAGATAGGCAATATCAAAAACCCCGTTGTGGGTAGCCCCATCGCCTCCCACAATGCCGGCCCGATCCACCGCAAACACCACCGGCACCTTTTCGATCGCGATGTCGTGGACAATCTGGTCGAAGGCTCGCTGCAAGAAGGTGGAGTAGATTGCCAGCACCGGCTTCAGGCCGCGCAAGCCCATGCCTGCGGCTGCGGTGGCGGCCACATCCTCGCAGATGCCGGTGTCGAGGTAGCGTTCGGGGTGGGTCTGGGAATACTTCACCAGTCCCGAGCCCTCGCGCATGGCCGGGGTAATCACAAAAAGTCTGGGTTCCTGGAAGGCCAGCTCGGTCACGGCATCGCCAAAGGCCGCAGACCAGGAGTAGCCCTTGCTTATCTTCTCGGGGTTTTCCACATTGAAACCCGGCGGGCCGTGCCAGTAGATGGGGTCTTCCTCGGCTACCCCGTAGCCCTTTCCCTTCTGGGTGACGATGTGTAGCATGGTGGGGCCGTCGAGTTCCTTGATCTGCTCCAACACATGGATCAGACCCAGCAAATCGTGCCCGTCCACCGGCCCCACATAGCGGATGCCCCAGGCATAAAAAGGGTTCTCCTGGTGCAGCATCAGCTTGGCGGCTTCCTTGGCCCGGTCTACCAGGTTAAAGAGCCTGGGGGAGATACCCTCCAGAACCTGCTTGCCCCACTTCTGGGTGTCCTGCACCCATTTCTTGGTCTGGTATTCTTTGAAATAGCGGTTCAGGGCCCCCACGTTTTCCGAGATGGACATCTCGTTGTCGTTCAAGATCATCAGTAGCCTGGGTTTGCGTTCACCGATAACGTTGAGCGCCGCCAGGGCCATCCCGCCGGTAAGGGCGCCGTCGCCGATGATGCCCACCACGTGATGGTTTTCCCCCAGCGTGTCGCGGGCAATCGCCATGCCGAGTGCATTGGCCAGCGAAGTGGAGGCATGGCCCACCGTAATGGCATCGTGCTCGTTCTCCGAGACCTTGGTAAAGCCACTGATGCCCCCTTCCTGACGGATGGTGTGCATTACCTCCTTGCGCCCGGTGAGGATTTTGTGGGCGTAAGCCTGGTGGCCCACATCAAAAAGCAGGCGATCCTGCGGCGAATCAAATACCCTGTGCAGGGCCACAATAAATTCGACGGCCCCCAGCGAGGAAGCCAGATGACCGCCATTTTGGGCGCACACCCGGATAATCTCGCTGCGCAACTCTTCGGCCAGTTGCAGCAACTCTTCTTGCGAGAGGGTTTTGAGGTCTTGTGGCTGGTTGACCTTTTGCACAATCACATACGCCTCCCAAAACAACTGGGCGATAACGCGGCTACTACACACACCTTGCCCCCAACTTTAGGGGTTTGGGGGTTTTGTGCTGTACCCCAGAGAACAAACCGAAATCTTTTCGTGGTCTACCTCCGCAATTACCGGAAGTTGCGGTCAACCAGCAGCAACCCCTCTCGAGTTCGCACTTCGCCCACGCCCGGTACAAACCAGATTTCGAAATTCTCCACATCTCCCTGGGCGGGTTTGATTTGCAGAGTGATGCGCCAGGCTTCGAAGGCTCCAGCCCCCACCGTAACGTTGGTCTTGCCAACCACCTGATAAGTGTACTCGAGGCTGATTGCGGCAGTTTGGGTGACCTGGTTGTTGACAACTATCTGGCTTTCCAGCCGGCTAACCCCACCCCAGCGCGCACCCAGCACCAGGGTGTTTTCGGCAGGGTATTCCTGTAGGGGCGGGTTGAACCGAACGGTGGAATTGCTGATAACTTCTTCAAAACCCAGCAACCGCACCCCGGTTGGCCCCACCTGACGGAAGAAGTTGCGCTCCTGGCCCCTCCCGCTAAAGCGGAAGCGGATCGCAGGCTGACCCGCGAAACTGGTGGGGCCGATGATCGAGAGTCGAAAGGGGGGATCGGCTAACGAGGCCCGCTGGGGCTGGTAAATCCAATCCAGGCCGGGCTGCGAGGGGTAGAAGCCCACC
>NZ_CALMCQ010000449.1 GCF_937863175.1 uncultured Meiothermus sp.
ACCCGCGTTGCGGGGGGCGTACCGCCCTTGACTCCAGTACCCGCGTTGCGGGGGGGGCGTACCGCCCTTGACTCCGGGGGCGAAGGGTTTGTGAGAAACCCGATCAGGAGATGCAAACAAGCGCAGGTTGGGCCACTGGACAAGGTGTCTATTGGCAAGGCGGAGGTCTGACGCTAGGCTGGGAAAATGTATCTCCCCCAGCACTTTGCTGTAACCGAACCTCGAGTGCTGTTTGATTTGATGCGGCAAATCGGTTTTGCCACCCTGGTCTCGGTGCATGAGGGCAGACCCTTTGCCACCCAGATACCCTTTACGGTCTACCCCGAACGCAATATGCTGGCCAGCCACCTTGCACGCGCCAATCCACAGTGGACTTCGTTCGCCCAGAACGAAGAAATTCTGGTTATTTTCCAGGGCGACCACGGCTTCATCTCCCCTACCTGGTATGAGAAACACCCCAGCGTACCCACCTGGAACTATATGACCGTCCACGCCTATGGCAGGGTGCAGATCGTCGAGGAGTCAGCCGTTGTGAAAACCCTGCTGCACGACCTGGTTTTACAGTATGAGCAGCAGTGGAAAATGGAGGAACTCCGTGAAGACTACCTGCACGGAATGATGAGAGGTATTGTGGCTTTCCAGATTGAGATTACCCGGCTTGAAGGTAAGTTCAAGCTCTCGCAAAACCGTAGCAGGGCTGACCAGGAGCGGGTTGTGGCGGCTTTGGGGCAGCGCCAGAATCCTGGTGACCGGGCTGTAGCTGCCCAGATGCAAAAAAACCTGGATGAGGCATGAACCTGAGCCTGACCCAGCCCATCCTCCTCGAGGGCTCTTTAGTGCGGCTGGAGCCGCTGACGATTGAGCATCTGCCGGTCTTGCTGGAATTGGCGGGACTCGAGGAGTACCCGGTTACCTTCATCCCCAAAACCGAGGACGGAATGCGCCGCTACATCCAGGCTGCCCTGGACGACCAGGCCAGGGGCTGTGCGCTGCCTTTTTTGACCGTGGACAAGCGGGTAAATCAACCGGTGGGCAGCACCCGTTTTGTGGAGTTCGAGTACTGGCCCTGGGCCGTAGACAACCCCAACTACCGTCCGGGCCTGCCCGACGCCGTAGAAATCGGCTGGACCTGGCTGGCCCCCCACGCCCAGCGCACCGGCCTCAACACCGAGGCCAAGCTCCTGATGCTGACCCATGCGTTTGAGGTGTTTAGGGTGCGTCGGGTTACCCTGAAAACCGATGCGCGCAACCTGCGCTCGCGCAATGCCATTGTCAGACTGGGCGCCAACTTTGATGGGATTCTTCGGGCTCATCGGCCTGCTTCCGACGGCGGCATTCGCAGCACTGCCCTGTTTAGCATCCTGGCCGAGGAGTGGCTGGCGGTGCGCGAGCG
>NZ_CALMCQ010000450.1 GCF_937863175.1 uncultured Meiothermus sp.
ATGATCGCGGGCGGCCTCCTCAAGCAGCTGGTTTTGACGATCCCTCGCTTGCCACTCTGCCAAAAAAAAGTTCCACTGCATAACACCCTCCCTATAACCATCTATATCATCAACAATAGTTAGTATAACTCGACTTGACTAACTAGTCAAGTAGTGATAGACAGTTAGTATAGAGGGAAATGCGATGACAGAGAACGAACGTTTGAGAACCCACTACACCCTGAGAGAAGGGTGGTTATGTCTGGATTTTGCCAATACCAACGACTGGCACGCCAGTGCCCAGCCGGAGGAAAAACTCACCAGCTTTGCGGTATGGGTGGACTGGGGGCGGCAAAGAGGGGTTTTGAGCGGGCTCGAGGCCCAGTGGCTGACCCTCGAGGGTCAGGCCCATCCCGAACAGGCCGAGCAGGCCTTGCAACAGGCCACGGCGCTGCGCGAGGCTATCTTTGAGATTTTTTCGGCGGTGGTGCTGGGGCAGCCCAACCCCGAGGCCGCGCTCAGCCTGCTCAACCAGGTATGGGCCGAGAAACAACCTCATCTGATGGTGGTAACCAGCTCTAAGGGGTTTGCCTGGGAGTGGAGCGACAAACGCTCGTTGGACTGGATGCTGGGCCCTATTGCCCGCTCGGCCATGGAGCTGCTGACCTCAGCGGCCCTGGCTCGAGTGGGGCGTTGCCACGATGACCGGGGTTGCGGCTGGCTCTACCTCGACCAGACCCGCAACAAGAGCCGCCGCTGGTGCAGTATGGAAAGCTGTGGTAACCGGGCCAAGGTTCTGCAACACTATCGAAAACACAAAACTGCATGAAGGCTAACGCAAGAAGAACACCCCGTACACAATCCCCACCACGATGCGATAAATCGCGAAGGGCACAAAGCTGTTACGGCTTACATAGTCGAGCAACCAGCGCACCGTAAGGAAAGCCACCACAAAAGCAGTCACGAAGCCCACCGCGATCAGGGACCAGCTATCGGCCCGGAACTGATCCACATTGCGAAAAAGCGAGAAACCGGTGGCGGTAAGCATGGTCGGAACCGCCAGAATAAACGAGAACTCCGCCGCTGCCCGGCGCGACAGCCCTAAGGCCATGCCCCCCACGATGGTCGCCCCGCTGCGCGAAACCCCCGGCATCATGGCCACCGCCTGGAACAATCCAATCAGAACCGACTGACGAACGGGCATCTGGTTTACATCGTCGTAGCGCTTGTGCCGCTCGAGCCAGCGATCCACAAAGAGTAGCAACACCCCTACGCCAATCAGATTAATGACCACGATCAGGTCATTGCCCAGAAACACGTTCTCAATCACATCCGCCAGCAAAAACCCCAGAATGCCCGTGGGAATGAAGGCTACGATAATGCGCTTCCAGACCTCCATATCCTGCAAGAAGCGCTTGAAATACAGCGCCAGCACAGCCAGGATGGCCCCAAGCTGAATCACGATCACAAAACTTTTGATGAAGGGGTCGTTCTCAATATCCAGGCCCATCAGGTGGGCTGCCAGGGTCAGGTGGCCGGTGGAAGAGACCGGCAAAAACTCAGTCAGGCCCTCAATTACCCCCAGAATAAAAGCCTCAAAAATCGTCACGCCCATGAGGATA
This sequence comes from uncultured Meiothermus sp., assembly GCF_937863175.1. Classification (GTDB taxonomy): domain Bacteria; phylum Deinococcota; class Deinococci; order Deinococcales; family Thermaceae; genus Meiothermus. Next base: position 1,602 of record NZ_CALMCQ010000450.1, read on the forward strand.
CCATGCTTTATTCGCCCATGCGGTACGATTTCAGGCGTGAAGGTTTCGGTGCTGCTACCGGCAGCAGGCTATGGCGAACGAATTGGTCTGGGGCCAAAAGCCTTTATCCGGGTGGGAGGCAAGAGTCTGCTCGAGTGGGCAGTCGAGGGATTTGGCTGGGCCGACGAGATACTGGTAGCATTGCCGGCCGGCCGGGGGTTCGAGCTGCCGATCAAGACCGTGGTGGGTGGGACTACCCGTCAGAAGAGCGTCTTCAATCTGGTGCAGGCCGCCACCGGCGAGATCGTGCTGGTGCACGACGTGGCCCGGCCCTTTGTGGTGCGCTCGGCGGTAGAGCGTTTGCTGGGCGAGGTTCGACAGTCGGGCGCAGCCACCCTGGCGGTTTTTGTACCCGATACCCTGGTGCAAGCGCAGGAACATCAGTACGGGGAGGTTATACCCCGCGAGCATTACCGGCTGGTACAGACCCCCCAGGGCTTCCGACGAGAAGTGTTGTGGCAGGCCCACCTGAATGCGCAGGCCGGGGGTTTGGAGTTTACCGACGATGCCCAGCTGGTTCTGTCGCTGGGCCACCCAGTGGCGCTGGTAGAGGGGGATCGCCGGATGTTTAAGGTGACCTACCCTGAAGACCTGCTTTTGGCGGAAGGACTGGCGCGGGTATGGAACGCCTGGCCCCAGCCGAGGTGAACCTGGGCCTCTCGGTGCTGGGCCGCCGGGCGGACAGCTACCACGAGCTGCACACCATTTTTGCCGCACTGCAGGTGGGGGATCGTTTGCAAATCGAGGCCATTCCAGAAGGGGTGGAGTTGGAAGTGCGCGGCTCATCCTTACCTGCTAACCCCGATAACCTGGTCTACCTGGCTGCGGTAGCGTACCTGAACGCCCTAGGGTGGCGCGGAGGGGTGCGGGTGGTGCTGGAGAAAACCCTTCCGCTGGCCTCCGGCCTGGGTGGGGGTTCTTCCGATGCAGCGGCGGTGCTCAAGGCGTTGTCAAGGCTTTACCCGGCGCCCGTTGAACTGTCGGAACTGGCCCTGAAGCTTGGGGCAGATGTGCCTTTCTTCCTGGGTGCTGGTCTGGCCGAAGGACGGGGAGTAGGGGAGAGGCTGCGGCCCCTTCCGCCTTTGGAGGCCCATCTGGTGCTGGTGAACCCTGGCCTTGCGGTATCGGCGGCGGAGGCCTACCGTCGCCTCGAGCCCGAGATGTGGCAGCCGGAGCTGGATCTGCCGAGCATCCTGGCCGCGATTCGAGCGGGGGAAGAGCCCCCGTACTGGAATACCCTCGAGCAGCCAGTTTTTGGGATGGAACCGTTTCTGTCTGAGTTAAAACGTGAGCTGCGTCGTGCGGGGCTACGCGGGGTCTTGATGTCGGGTTCTGGCTCGACGCTGTTTGGCCTGGCCCGC
>NZ_CALMCQ010000451.1 GCF_937863175.1 uncultured Meiothermus sp.
AGCCCGGTTTTCCGCCCCCAGGTGGTCCGCGACATCCGCAAAGCCCTCACCGAGGGTATCGCAGAAAACGCCAGGCTATCGGGCTATAGCCTGGCCGGCAAAACCGGCACTGCCCAGGTGGTGGTGGACGGGCGCTACAGCAGCAGCGTATATGCGGCCCTGTTCGCTGGTTTCATCCCGGCTCACACCCCCCGCCTGACCGTAGTAGTCACGGTCTTCCATCCCAAAGGGGGACGCATTCACGGTTCGCAGGTGGCTGCCCCCATCTACCGCGACATGGCGGCCCAGCTCTTTGCGCTCTGGGGCATCCCGCCCCAATTGGACTCCTCATCGGACAAGGGTAAACTGGTCAACCGATGAGTGTGTTGTGCAACCTGAGGATGACACTCACGTGAGGCTATGGTGCGGACGAAGGAGCCACGAGTACTCCGACCCGACTGGGTCGCCCGCCTGACGGGTGGCAAAATGCATGAAAGCACCAGCCCGGCCCAGGATCTGCACTGGGACTCGCGCAAGATAGCACCGGGAGTGGCATTTTTTGCCTTGCCGGGAGCAACCGTACATGGGCGAGAGTTTGGTTTGCAGGCCCTCCAGTCCGGAGCTCCGTTTGTGGTCAGCGATCAGGCCCACCCCGGAGCCGTGCAGGTCGAAAAGCCCGAACGGGCCTTGCTGGCAGTGGGGCGGGCGTTGCGCGATGGGTTTGGTGGCACCGTACTGGCGGTGGGTGGCAGCTCGGGCAAAACCACTGCCAAGGAGTGCCTGGCCCAGGGCCTGGGATGGCCTGCGCCCGAGGGCAACCTTAACAACACTCCAGGTCTGACCCGGTTTTTCTTCCACCTGGAACCGGGTGAGGGCTGTGTGGTGGAGCTGGGGATTGATCGGCTTTTGGAAATGGCCGAGCTGACCTATCTGGCCCGGCCCGATTTTGCCGTGCTAACCAGCGTTGGAGTCGAGCACTTAGAGGGTCTGGGCAACCTCGAGAACGTGATTCGCGAGGAGAGCTGGTTGCTCCAGGTCAGCCCTTTGCGGCTGGCCAGTCTACAGGCTGCCGGGATGGTGCAGATTCCAAAACTAAAAACCTACGGCATCGAGGCTGGGGATTTTCGGGCTTGTGAAGTGGAAATGGGCCGCGAGTCCACCCGCTTCCGCTTCGAGAAAAGCTCCATCACTCTCCCCTACCCTGGGGTGGGGCCGGTGATGGGCGCCCTGGCTGCCCTGGCCACGACCCGGATGCTGGGCAAGCCCATTGGCGAGACCATCGAGCGGCTATCCACGCTTACCCTGCCCGCAGGCCGAATGCAGTGGTTTCGGCTGGGCAGGGTTGACTTCATCCACGATGCCTACAACTCCAACCCCCTCTCCTTCCAGGCCGGGATGGAATTCCTCAAAACCCAACCCGGCCGCAAATGGCTGGTGCTGGGCCGTATGGCCGAACTGGGCCCCGAGGCGCTGTGGTATCACCTCGAGGCCGCCCGTCTGGCCGCTACCATCAGCCCCAACCTGGTTTTTATCGGGCCGTTTGCCAAGCAGCAAACCGCCGAGGCTGGCGGAACGGCGGTAGAAACCATCGAAGAAGCCGCCCAGCACTTAGTCCACTCGGTCAAACCTGGCGACCTGGTGTATTTGAAGGCTTCGCGCAGCGTAGGCCTCGAGCGCCTGCTGGAAATCTGGCCGCTGGAGGAAGTGTGAGCCTCACACCCAGAACACTATGTCGTATTCGGGTAGTGCCTGGCCTGGCCCTCGCTCTCCTGGCCCTGCTGCTAACCGCCTGCCCACCCCCTGTCCAGGCTCTCCCGGATCCAGCCATTACCGCGCCAATTCTGATTGAAGGCGGTCTGGTGGAAGGACGCCTGGTTCGAGCTACCGGGCTGCACCTGGCCCTGCCCAACCCGCCGCTGGCTGCGGCCCGCGATGGCGAGATTTTTCTGGCAGCCTATCCGTTCTTGTTGCTGATTTATCAGCACGGATTCATCCGCGATAGCCTTCCGCTGCCGGGCGTACCGACCTTCGTGCGGGCCAAACCCCAGCCGCTGGTGGGTTTTGAAGACCGGCTGTTTGTGCCGGAGCTGGGCACCCTGATGTACCGGGCTAACGATGCGTTGCGCACCCGGGAGGGGGTCTTCTGGCTTGATGCTGACGGCCTCAACTTAGATCGCCGCCGCATCCGGGAGGGGCAGTTTGGCTTGCTCGCCGCCAGTCAGCGCTACGTCTATGCCTTTGGGCGCGAAGGCTGGCGACTCCCCGACAATTTGCGCATCCCGCTGCCGGGAGCTGTTCAGGCCGCCGTGGTGCTGGATGATCTCTACGTCCTTACCGCCGAGGGTATCCACCGCCTGAGCCTGGAAGGCTTGCGCCTGGGCTTCCGGGCTGGCAAGTTTAGCGGCCTCGAGACCGATGGCACCTACCTCTATACCCTCGAGGCAGGCCGCCTGGTTACGTTACGCCTCAACCTGGATGTGGCGAGCAGTCTGCGGCGCGGAGGGGAATGGGCGAAGGCCGAAAACCGCTGGCCAGGTGTGACCTCCCCTATCCCGAGCACAACCCTCTCACCCTCTCCTGGTTCCGCACTAAACAAGGATTCTCCATGAGTACCCTCGTCGCTGCTGCACTCCTGAGCTGGTTTCTGGTGGGGCTGTGGATCACGCTAATGCAGTCGCTCGGCCTGGGTAAGCAGGTGCGGGCCGATGGGCCGCAGAGCCACCTGGCCAAAAGCGGAACCCCCAGCATGGGAGGCGTGGCTTTTTTGCTGGCTGCCGCAGTCGCATACGGATGGGCGGGAGGCGACCAGTGGGCAGGGCTCTGGTTGCTGGTGCTGGGAATGGCCCTGCTGGGCCTGGCCGACGACCTGGCCGGTTTGCTGCGACGTCCCTTGAAGGCCCGCGAAAAGCTGGTGGTGCAGGTGCTGATGAGCCTGATCTTCGCCATCTGGGCGGCACGCCAGATCCAGTACACCCCCTATCCGGTTCTCGACGTGCTTCTCTTTACACTGGTGGTAATCGCTGCCTGCAATGCCTTCAACTTCACCGACGGGGTGGACGGGCTGCTGGCCAGCGTATCGGCGGTAATTCTGCTGCCATTTGTGGGGTTACCAAGCGCCCAGGCGACCATCGGGGCCTTGCTGGGCTTTTTGTGGCACAACGCCCCCAAAGCCACCGTGTTTATGGGCGATACCGGTAGCATGGCCCTGGGCGCGATGGCTGCTGGGCTGTTTATTCTGGAAGGCAAGATGTGGTGGCTACCCCTGGTGGCCCTCATTCCGGTACTGGAAGTGCTCTCGGTCTTCATTCAGGTCACCTATTTCCGGCGCACCGGCAGGCGCATCTTCAAGATGAGCCCCCTCCACCACCACTTTGAACTTTCGGGCTGGCCCGAGAGCAAGGTGGTCTTTCGTTTTGTGGTGGTTACGGCGCTTGGTACCGCGCTGGCCATCAGTCTGTGGGGAGGCCCCGGGTGAGGCGGCTGGTGTATGGTCTGGGACGCAGTGGCCTGGGCGTACTGGGCTATCTGAAGCATCATGGCATGGCTGCTCGCTTCTTTGACGACAGCCTCAAGCCCGAAGAACTAACCGGGGCCCAGTCGCTGGGCTATACTCTCGACCCCGACCCCAGCCCCGGAGCCTACGACCAGGTAATTGCCGCCCCTGGGGTGCCGATCCAGCACCCCCGGCTGGTTGCACTCAAGCAGGGTGGGGCGGAAATCATCGGTGAGGCCGAACTGGTCTTCCGCCACTCCCTTACCCCCCTGATCGGCATCACCGGCACCGCGGGTAAGACCAGTTGCACCATGTTTACCGGACATTTTTTGCGGGCGCTGGGCTTTAGGGCGGTGGAGGGAGGCAATATTGACCCACCGCTGGTCAGCGTTGTGGATGGCCTCCCGGATCCCGAAAGTGACGATCCGGGCCTAGTCCAGAGACCCGAGGTGGCGGTGGCGGAGGTGAGCAGCTTCCAGCTCGAGCGGGTGGTGCACTTCCATCCCAGGGTCGCGGTGCTGCTGATGCTAGGGGTGGATCACCTGGATCGCCACGGAGATCTGGAAACCTACCACGCGGCCAAATTCAACCTGATCCGCAACCTCACCCCCGAGGATGCCCTGGTCTACAACGCCAGGGACGAGCGGATCGTAGCTGGCATTCGGGGGAACCCCGCCCGGTTGTACCCCTTCGAGCCAGCCGACAACCCCAGGGACACCAATCTGAATGCCGCCGTACAGACTACGCTGGCCTACACCCATATCGTTCAGCGAGAACAGCCCCAGCGGGTTTTTAACCCTCCGCCCACCGAGACCAGTCTCGAGGCCTTCCGTGCAACGGCGCCAAGGCCCGAGGCGCGCTACGAGGTCTTCGCCCGCATTGGCGAACTGCAATTTATTGACGATTCCATCGCTACACGTATTGATGCTGTACGGATGGCTCTGGAGGCCGCCCCCGCACCCATTGCCTGGATTCTGGGCGGGGTAGATAAAGGCGCACCCATAGAGAACCTGGGCGATCTGGTACGGCATAAGGTAAAGCTGATTCTGGCCGTAGGCCGCGATGGACCGCGTATGGCCGAGCCATTCCGGGATCTGGTCGAGGTGGTGGAGATCGGCGAACCTGAAGGGCGCAAAGCTCTGGAAGAAGCGGTCGTCGAGTCGCGCAGGCGGCTTTTGTCGGGTAGCGTGCTGCTGGCCCCGCTGGCCACCTCGTTTGATCAATTCAAAGACTACAAAGAACGTTCCAAGGTATTCCGAGAAGTGGTGTTTGCTCTGGGAGGTATTCGTGGATAGCATCCTGTTGCTGGCGCAGTTGCTGCTCTTTGCCCTTTCGGCCCTGGGCGTCGCTACCTCCGACTGGATGCGGGCCGCCGCCGAAACCCACAGCATGGAAAACCTGCGCAACATGGCTATCGCGCTTGCACTGATGGTGTTGGTCTCGCGCCTGCGACCCCACTGGGCCATCTGGGCAGCGCGGCCCTTTTTTGCCCTCTCGCTGGTGCTGCTGGTGACCAATCTGTTTGTGGGGTTTGGGCCGGGCACTGAACGGCGCTTTATTGATCTGCCCTTCACCTCGTACAACCTCCAGGCCTCGGAGTTTGCCAAGCTGGCAGTAGTGCTCTACCTGGCGGCTTTCTTCCACAACAAACCCACCGACTACCCCATCATCGGCCCCATTATCGCCATCAGTCTGGCAGCCGGACTGATCATCGCTTCCCCCGACCTGGACACCGGCCTGTTTGTCCTGCTCTTATCGGGCTTCTTGCTGGTGGTGATTG
>NZ_CALMCQ010000452.1 GCF_937863175.1 uncultured Meiothermus sp.
GAGCGAAGCGAGGGGTCTGGTGCTGTGCTGCGCTGAAAACCGTTGACCTGGACGCATCAGATTCTCAGGCCCCATACCGGATTCAAAAAGAGACCCGGCCATTCCAGAACCCCATCAGGCGATCTTCTTGACTCCTGGAGCACACCCGCCCTGCCTTCGGTGAAAAAAGCGTCTCCGTCGGTCAGGTTCGAACAAACCAAATCCAGTATAGTGGCCTCAGGAGGAGATCCCGGTAATTTTGTAAGTACTCGAGAGGCCAGTTGCGCTTTTGGTGACTAGAGCCTGTTTGGCCGAATAGCAGGCAAGCCGAGGCCAGGTGTGTTCTATACTGGAGGGGTGCGAACCCTCTTGATCCTGGCTTTGATTGTGGCAGGGGTATACTTTTATGCCGAGCGATTTGGTCTGGCGGTGGGCTATGCACCCTTCACACCGGTGTTTTACTGGAACTATACCGGCGAGTCGTTCAACCAGATTCGGGCTACAGGTATTCGGGCTTTTGTCAAGGTGACGGTGAGCGGGGATTTACGACAGGGAGGCTTCGAGGTAGAGATTCGGCGTACCGGTCAGACCAGTCCAGGTCTGGTCAAGCGCTATCAGGGTCGTTTTGCCGAGGAAATTCGCTATCCGGCCGATGCCAGTTTGTATGATGTCATCTTCCGCTTCAAGGATGCACAGGGGCAGGTTCGTATGGACTGGGTAGCGGCTCGCAACGAATTCTAGAGCGGTTTCGGGTAGTGTTCTGGGGGTATCCGCGACCGAAAACTTTTCTGGAGAGACGGTTCGCTTACCCTGAAAAGATGAGATCAGCACCCGAACCACCCAGGGTGGCTTCCCTGTTTGTCAAACTTTTCGGGCCGACCGACCTTCGCTTGAGAATTGCGCCGGTAGGCAGTGGCTGCAAAAAGTAATTTGTGAATCTAACCCGGACACCACATAGCCTCTAACCTTGCGGGCTGCAGGTCAAACCAGGCCGAAAGGGGGGCATAAAACCCAACTCCAACCCATTTGACCCGCTGGTGAGCGGTGTACTAGGCACATGGTCTAAAGGTGTGCTAGACTTGTGGATGGTCTGCCCCGAGGCTGCAGGCGCCGGTTATAGCGCTCTACGCAGCCCCAACTCGGCAAATTCGGAGAACTATGGCACAGAAAAAAACTGCTCGCAACCCCTCGGCTATCAAGCGTCACCGTCAGTCGCTCAAGCGCCGCGCTCGCAACAAGTCCAAGATGTCTACCATCAAGACCATCAGCAAAAAAGCGGTGACCCTGGCCAAGGACGGCAACGCAAGCGAAGCCGCCCAGGTCATGCGCTATGCTGAAAGTCTGATTGACAAGGCTGCCAAAGGTTCGACCCTGCACAAGAACGCGGCCAGCCGTCGCAAATCCCGCCTGATGAGCAAGGTTAACCTGCTCCTTCAGGGAGCCAAGGCCTAGGAGCCAGGTATGGGCAAAGGTGATCGTCGCACCCGTCGTGGCAAGATTTTCCGTGGCTCGCACGGTAAACACCGCCCCAGGAAGAAGTAGAGCACCTTGAATCCGAAGTCTAGCCGGAGAAACTTCCTCCGGCCTTTTCGTGTAGGCTACTCCGAATCGTTTTCAACGAAGTTTATGTGGGTCGAAGTGTTTAGCTTCATCCATTTTGCTGGCCCTGACAATGGCTTGTTCCAACAAACGGTCTGCCTCGGCTGACCCTAGAACCTGCTGGCCGTATGCATAGAGCAGGGCCACGATGGCCCGCATCTGGGGGAGTAGCAGGGTACCGGGTAGGGCCTGCGGGGCCAGCCCAGCCCTGATCCACGGCTCGAGAATCGTTTCCGGCAGGCCCTTATGGGTGCCTTTTGGGGCTACTGATAGGAGGGCTTGCTCAATACGGGGGTTGTTTTTTTGCATGACCTCGAGCATTTCCGCGATCACCATGCGAAAGACCCGTACCTCGGGCCTCGAGCGGTAATGCGGCTGGCGGGGTTTGCCCCTGGCGCTAAACCACCCCAGCAGGTTGAAGAAAAACCCGGCTTTGGCGAGGGTTGGAGTGGGCTGGGTCGTGACTGCGTCCAGATCGAGGATGGTGGCAAATTTGGGTGTTCGGACAACCCTGGCCGCTACGGGTGGCTCGGAAACAGCCTGGGTAGCCCCTGCTCCAGGGCTCGAGCGTGCGGTTCTGAGGATTTTAGACCGAGCAATTTTCCCGTCCTGGGTGGGTAAAACCAACTGATCGGGGAATTTGGGGAGTTCATCGTAGGGTAAGCGCATGGCATGCAAGAGTGTGCGGGTCAGCGAAACCTGCTCTTCGGGCTTTAGCATCCCGGTATCAATTACCCATTCCGCCACCCGCGAAGCCACAAAATGCTCCTCTCGAACCAGCGGGTCACAAATCTTGAAAATCGTATCTACCCGCCAATCCTCGCCCAATACCTGTCGCAGGGCCATGTGTAGCACGCGCCTGCGGTGGTTGATCTGGTCGGGTATGGGATTGGACATGAAAATCACCCGTGGCGGCCTCTTGCCGCCTACTGTGCAGCCTAGCATTCCCTGGGGTTGCAGGCTGTGACCAATCACCACCTGGGGTCGTAACCTCAAGGCCCAAAATCGGCCTTATGGTTTTTCCAGGCTTGCCTGGCTACCGCGAGGGCCTCGGTCAGATCTGCCTCGAGTTTTCTGCGGTAGCGGATGGACGCTCTGCCCCCTTCGGCCTCAAACGCCGCGAGATAATTCAAGATAAAACTCAGATCGCCTACCTGCCCGAAAATCTCCTGAAGCGCTTTAACTGTACCGCTATCTTGCTGGAGCCACTCCCTGGCATAGCGCAAGCGCCGCAAGGCCCGGCGCAAGGCGTGCAGGCTTTCGATGCTGTCTTCCGTACGCCATTCCTCTGCCCGGCGCCCCACTCGCTGTACGAAGCGCTCCAGCCGAGTCTGTGCCTCTTTATGGTCCAGTGCAGGCAAGGTTGAGAGGGCCTGTAAAAGGCCAGCCAGCCGGGGAGAGTCCAGCACGGGGATGAACCCAGCGCGGGCCTCTCCCAGCCGAACCCTGGCCCACTTCTGAAAGGCAGTGGGCAGGTCAGGGTGTTGCAACAATACTTCCAGGTCGCGCACCTGGCTTGCTGCACGTACCAACCAGGCCAGATCGTCCTCCAGCACACGCATTCCTGCCAGCCGCAACCATACCCGCAACCGACGCACTGCAACGCGAACCTGGTGCACGCCTTCGGGGTCTTGGCCCTGGTGGGCGATGGGCAGGTGTTCCACCAGATGCTGGAGCCAGGGGGTGAGGCCGATGACCGACATAAAACTAGCCTAGCATCGGACTGGGCGACAAACCATAATTTGGGGATGACATTCGACTTCCTACCCAGTCAAATGAAGCCCAAACTCGGTATCAATCCTTCAAATCGCCCAGCAACCTGGAAAGTTCGGCGCTCAGTTTGGTCTGGGGTTCTTCGCGGTGGCCACAGTCCATTTCGTTGCGGTTGGCTCCACAAACCGGGCAGAGGCCCTTGCAGTCTTCTTTGCAGAGGGCGGTGTAGGGCAGCTCGAGGGCGAAGGCCTCACTCAGCAGTGGCCCTAGCTCGAGGTCGGGATGGCCGAAGAGCAGTATTTCCTCCCCGTCCTCCTCGATAGCCTCGAGACGCTGGTTTCGAGGCAGATCGCCAGCACCGTGCGCCGAAGCCGATTTTCGAGTAGCCGCGTCCGTAGAATGCGCCTCGAGACGCTGGTTTCGAGGTGCACTACCGGCATCATCCCGGACTGCCGATTTTCGAGTAGCCGCGTCCGTAGAATGCGCCTCGAGACGCTGGTTTCGAGGTGCACTACCGGCATCATCCCGGACTGCCGATTTTCGAGTAGCCGCGTCCGTAGAATGCGCCTCGAGGTGTTGCAGCCCCGGCTGGTATCGCAGCATGTACTGAAAGTGGGCGCGTACCGGGGTGGGGGTTGGGGTCAGGCAGCGGCGACACTCGAGAACGGCATTACCTGCAATTTCGCCGGATAGCCAGAACTCCTGTCCGCCTTCGCCTTCTACCCTGGTTACACTGACCCTCCACCTGGCCGGGCCATCCAGGGGGATGCGTTCATTCCCCAGGGCGATGCGTTCCAGGATTTCGCCCCTGGCGTCGGTGCTCCCGCCCTCCCGCAGCAGGCGCGATAGGTTGACGCTTTGAATGTGCATTTCTTCCATTTCCCTCGAGTCTACCCTGCAAAGGTAGCTCTTTACTGTAGCGCCGAAAAAGCCGGGGGTCAATGGCTGCATGAGTACGCTGCTCTCACGCCCCCACCGTCCGCCTATAGACTGGGTAGGTATGAAGCAGATTGGTATCGTAGGGGTTCCGATGGATCTGGGTCAGGGACGGCGCGGGGTGGATATGGGGCCCAGCGCCATCCGCTATGGACGGTTGCAGGAAGTGCTCGAGGGTCTGGGCCACCAGGTACACGATTATGGCGATATGAAGGTGCCGGTGGTCGAGAGCTTGCGCCACCAGCAGGAAGAACCGGGTGGGATGGGCTACCTCGAGGCCATTCGCACGGTTTGCCTGGAGACCATCGAAGCCCTCGCGCAGATGCCCTCCGATATGTTTCCCATCGTACTGGGCGGCGACCACTCCATTGCCATGGGTTCAGTGACGGGGGCCAGCCGGGGCGAGCGCATCGGGGTGATCTGGGTGGATGCCCATGCCGATTTCAACACGCCCCAGACCAGCCCCAGCGGCAATATTCACGGCATGCCCCTGGCGCACCTGTGCGGCCTGGGCGACCCGCGCCTGGTGAACCTGGGCCGCCCTGGGGCCAAGGTCCGGCCCGAAGATGTGGTGCTGATCGGAATTCGTAGCCTGGATGCCGGCGAGGTCAGGCTGTTGCGCGAGCGGGGGGTCTCGGTCTTCACTATGAAAGAGATTGATGTCAAAGGCATCCCGGCGATTGCCCAGGTGGTTGCGGATAAATTACGCGGTTTTACCAAGGTGCATGTCTCCCTCGATGCCGACGTGCTCGATCCCGAGATCGCTCCGGGGGTGGGAACGCCTGTGGCCGGGGGCCTGACCTATCGCGAAGCCCATCTGCTAATGGAGCTGCTGGCCGATACCAGAATCGTTACCAGCCTGGATCTGGTCGAGGTGAATCCCATTCTCGACATTGCCAACCGCACCGCCAGGATGATGGTCGAACTCGCCAGCAGCCTGCTGGGGAAAAAGATATATTGATGGCTGGGTTCATCCTGCATCGGTAAGCCCAAGACTGCCGTTAAGCGCGCCCGCTCTTTGCCGCACCCAGGGCTTCTTCTATCGTCTGTGGAGCCAGTTCGGCAGATAACCTTTAACGATCACTGCGTGCTAGACATAATGCGCGAGCCCCCGTCGGATCTTCGCTCTAGCGATAGTTGAGAACTACTTGCCAGCAATCCTGGTATACAATCCCCGAGTGCTGGTCATTCCTGCGGTAGATATCCAGTCCGGTCGGGCCGTCCGGCTGTATGAAGGCGACCCCAGCCAGGAAACCGTCTACTTCGAAAACCCGGTGGATGCGGCCCTGCACTGGCAAGAGCTGGATGCCAGGATGCTGCACCTGGTAGATCTGGATGCGGCTACCGGCCGGGGGGAAAACCGTGCAGCCCTTCGGGCGATTGCCCGAAGCATCGCCATCCCGTTTGAAGTGGGGGGTGGGGTGCGCAGTGTGGAGACGGCCAGGGAAATTCTGGCTCTGGGAGCCAGCCGGGTGGTAGTGGGCACGGTCGCGGTTAAAGCGCCGGAAGTGTTGCGCCAGATGCTCTGGGAGTTTGGGGCCGAGCGGGTGGTGGTGAGCCTGGATGCCAGAGGGATGGAGGTCGTGGTTTCGGGCTGGGCCGAAGAAACCGCCCTCCGGGTGCCCGAGTTAAGCCAGCGGATCTGGGTGATGGGGGTACGCACCCTGATTTATACCGATGTACGCCGGGATGGAACCCTGGCCGGGCTCGACCTGGGGGTGGTGCACGAAGTTCGGGCAGCCTGGCCAGGCTTCTTGATTGCCGGAGGGGGAATTGCCTCGGACGCGGATATCGAAGGTCTGCAAGACCTGGGTGTGGAAGGAGCCATTACAGGCAAAGCCATTTATGAGGGCCGTATTGACCTGAAGAAATGGGTCTGACTACCCTGCATTCGCTTCACGGGCAGTCGGTGGTTCTGGAGTAAACTTCTAACATGAAAGTCCTGAATGGTCTGGCTTTCCTGATCGTGCTGGCGATAGCAGCAACCACCTGGGCTTTATATTTACTGGAACCGGGGCTGTTGCTGGGGACACCCTGGGGCCATGTTCATCTGGTTTTCTTGCTGCTAGGGGCCTTTGGGTTGGGTCTGGCGGTGATGGGGATGTATGTGCTAACAGGCTGGGCAAATGCCCAGGCTGCCCTGAGCAAACGCAACCGAGAACTGCGCCTGGTCAAGAGCGAACTCGAGGCCCTCAGGAAGCAACACCCCCAGGAAACCCCGGTCATTCCTGATCGGTAGCGGAGTGCAGAGTCCAGTGTGTAGAGTCTAGGGTCAGGGTTGAAAGGAGTGGGGGGTCTCTTAAAAGCAGCTATGGACTATAGATCATAGACTATAGACAATTGGCTACCAGTGATCGGCTATCTACTATCCGCATGTGTATTTTTGGGAGACCCTGCATGATCTGGAAATTCCGCGAATGGCCCCATATCTCCGAACTTCGCCCACTGGTGGAGCAGCTCGGTATTTCTCCCCTGGCGGCCTCGGTGCTCTGGAACCGGGGGTTTCGGTGCAAGGAAGACCTCTGGGCCCCTCTCGAGCTACTGCCCATCGAAGGGTTAAGGCCAGCCGCCCAGCGGATCATCGAGGCACTCGAAAAACGACAGCGGATCCGGGTGCACGGCGATTACGACGCCGATGGCCTCACTGGAACGGCGGTTCTGTTGAATGGCCTGGGCAGGCTAGGGGCCGAGATTCACGCCTTCATTCCCCATCGCCTGGGCGAGGGCTATGGGGTCTTGATGGATCGGGTGCCAGAGCATCTGGAAGCCTGCGACCTCTTCATCACCGTGGACTGCGGCATCACCAATCACGCCGAGCTGAAAGAACTGGTAGACAACGGCGTCTCGGTACTGGTGACCGACCACCACTCGCCCGGAGGTACAAACCCACCCGGCCTGATTGTGCATCCGGCGCTTTCGCCCCAGCTTCAGGGAAAGGCCCATCCCAGCGGTTCGGGGGTGGCTTTTTTGCTGCTGTGGCAGGTATGCGAGCTGCTGGGCCAGGATCCACCCCTCGAGTATGCCGACCTTGCCGCCATCGGCACGGTGGCCGACGTGGCGCCCTTGCAGGGTTTCAACCGGGCGCTGGTCAGGGAAGGGCTGCGCCGTCTGCGCGAGTCAGCCCACCTGGGTTTGAAGGTGCTGGCCGCCGAGCACTGTAAAGAGTTCAGCGCCAGCGAGATTGCCTTTCGCATCGCTCCGCGCATCAATGCGGCCTCGAGGCTGGGCCAGGCCGAAGTAGCCCTGCAACTCCTGACCACCCAGGATCTGCTCCAGGCCCGCCCGCTGGCCGAACACCTCACCCAACTGAACATCCGGCGACAACGCATCGAAGAAGAAATGCTACAGCGCATCTGGCCTACCATTGATGCCAGCAGTCCGGCCCTGGTCATTCACGATTCCGAAGGGCATCCCGGCGTGATGGGAATTGTGGCCAGCCGGGTGTTGGAGCGCTACTACAAACCGGTCTTCATCATCGCCGATGGCAAGGGTTCCGTGCGCTCCACGCCGGGCATCAGTGCAGTGGGGGCTTTACGCTACGCAGCCCACCATCTCAAACGCTTTGGGGGCCATGCCCAGGCGGCAGGTTTTGCCATTCGTGAAGAGGAAATTCCCGCCTTTACTGGGGCCATTCAGCAGTATGCCGCGCAGCTTCCAGCTCCGGTTCAGGAAATTATGCTGGATGGCTGGCTGGATGGGGAAGACCTCGAGGAACTGCATCGAGCCCTGCAACTTCTGGAACCGCTGGGAGAGGGCAACCCCGAGCCGCTGTTCTTCTTGCAGGGTAAACCGGAGCATATGCGGGTGCTGAGCGAGGGCAAACACCTGTCATTCCGCCTGAATGGAACCAGGGTCATCAAATGGCGCGATAATGGTGAAAACCTGCCCGACCCCCTCGACCTGGCGGCGGGGCTGGTGCAGAGCGAGTGGAACGGCGAGCGTACCATCGAGTTGCGCGGTGTGGTATATCGTCCAAGCCCCCCAGTCCATCCCCTGTCTGGAGGGGATTGGGGGGGGGTATGGGCCATCCCTACGCCATTCCGCGAAGCGGTTCGCCAGGCTGTGGCCCAGGGATCCAGGATATATGTGCATCCCGAGGGTGCAGACTGGTTTACCAGCCGAGGGGCGGCGGTGGTGAAACCCGAAGAAGCCGCCTGTTGGTTCAGTCTGCCCGCTGCCCCCGCTCATCCCGAAAAGGTTCAGATTGCCCTCTCGGAGAAAGCCCTGGTCAATCTGGAAAGCAGCTCCGATGCGCTGGTACGGGCGTTGGGCAGGCGGGTAGCGATGGCCTATAAGTTGGGCCAAGCCGGGCTGTTGCAGGAAAGCCTCGAGCGCTACTGGCAAGCCCTTGCACTGGCTCCAGCGGAAGGATCCCGGTAACGAAAACGAGACGTCGAGAAGGGTGGCATCTCGTTGCCCCCTGACCTTCACGAGGGGGCGGGGTTTTTACTGGAGGGGGTCGGTGCGGATGTGATTTCTTGCAGTTCGCGCTGTAAGTTCTCCCGGGCGGGTTGTTCCAGTCTGGCAAAGGCTTCGGTTTGATAGATGCGCTCCCGAGATAAGAACTTGTGCAGCATCGCAGCACGCTGCTCGAGGAACAGCGCTGTGGGAA
The DNA here is from genome assembly GCF_937863175.1 of uncultured Meiothermus sp. GTDB lineage: Bacteria > Deinococcota > Deinococci > Deinococcales > Thermaceae > Meiothermus. Next base: position 8,840 of record NZ_CALMCQ010000452.1, read on the forward strand.
CCCAGGCATACTCCTGCCGGATGGCCTGGGCATAGCCTTGATAGGTTTCGGGGTCGGCTCCCAGAATGGCCAGGTCGGCATCCAGAAACAGGGCCGTGTGGGGATCGGCGGTCTGGTGGTTGCGCGTGGCCAGGATGAGGTTTACTACCGTCTGGATGAGTTGCGGGTCTAGGCCCAGAGAATGGAGGCTTTGTTCGGCCAGCAGGGCACTCTGGGCCTCGTTGTCGGTACGGGTGGGGTCGTAGACGGCATCGTGGAACCAGACTGCAAGCTCCAGATGGGGCTCTGCTGGCAAAAGCTCAAACAGCCTTTCCAGGTGCACCAGACTGTGATAGAAGCGCTGCGGTTCGGAATGGCGGGTAAGAAGATCCTCGAGCACGGAAAAATGTTCATCCGGGTCAATCCCCAGCGACGACAACAACTGATTCCAGCGGCCAATCAGGCGTTTGCGACCTCCCTGGCTGAGCTTGAATACCGCGTCCACGGCCAGCATCCTACCGGTGATTGCAGGGTCAGAGTGTGCGTTTGGCAGGGGTTGCGACGGTAGCAGCCCATGGGTTCATGCGTCCACACCCGCATCTGCCCCGTGAATATTGCTGGCATTCTGCCCTCAGGTGCAGTCTTTGACCTTCGACCTCGTCTTCGCCCGCGCATGGGCTCGTGGGGTTGACGCAAATCTTATTTCCAAACGAGTTAGATAGATCCCTACCTGTACGTAATGAAACGTAACACCCACGACGGCGCTATGCTATGGGATATGTACCGCCAGCCCAGGGACTCTTTTGAAGCCCGAATCCACACCACCGAGTACCGGATCTACGGCAACATCCATCTAGTCCATGCAGGAGGTACCGCCGATCTGCTGAATACCGAAAACCGCAGCCACCTCCCGGTAACCGGGGCTCTGGTTTATGTGGAGGGCCTCGAGCATCCCCCCCAGGCCAGCGACCTCAAGGCCGATACCCCGTTCATGGCGGTCAACAAATCTGACATCTGCTGGATGGTCGGCGGTCGTCCGTCGGTTCCCAAGGGCAACCTGGCCCTGTTTGAACGCAAGCGAGTGGCCCTGTTCTTCGAGGGATATCTTCTGGTGGGCGAGCTGGACATACACAAAAACGCCCGTCTGTCCGATCAACTAGCGGTACTCAAGACCTTCCAAACCCTTTCTGGGGCAGTGCTATACCGCATGCCTTTGCAGCAGCCCATCGTTAATCTGGCTCCGGATCAGCAGTTCGATTTTGTAACGGTGAACCTCAGCAAGGCCGATACCGTGATCGAAGCCCCACCTCCCACTCCCAACCTCCACCTCACGTTGTTGGGTTGAGCGGAAAAAAGTAGTGTCCGAGCTATCCCAGCCGGGCCAGATTCTGCCGGATACGCTCGAGCTGAGCCTGGTTTTCCACCAGCCGCTCGCGCTCGGCTTGCACGATAGCTGGGTCAGCCCGTTCGACAAAACCAGGGTTGGCAAGCTTCTTC
>NZ_CALMCQ010000453.1 GCF_937863175.1 uncultured Meiothermus sp.
TTTTTTTTTTCTTTTCGCTGGCGGTAGCTGCCTCCAGGACCTGGTGTCCAGCTTTGGAAAGAGTGAGTCGCAGGCCCATCCGCACGGAGGGTTCATCCTCGACCAGGAGTAATTTCGACATCAACATACAGTGTAGCTATTATTTTGTCAGAGTAATGTCATCGCGTACGGGCTTGCAGGGTACTGGCTTGCCTAAATCTCAGAAATCTTACGATTTTCAACGGCCCCAGCAACAAAGACATGATAGGAGCCCCAGAAGTATGCACCCCGGATCATGGCTACCGCCCACCGTATTACAGCCGAAATAGAGCACAGACATCCGCATTCCGCGTTGCATGCTACTGCCTCGAGCAAGACACGGTCATCCGGTGTGGCGCTCGGAACGCGATCGGGTGGAGCTTAACCCAAAAAAGCAGTCACCCGGTTTGCCAAGGCGACAACCCGGTGCGCATCGGCCGCACAAAGGCCTGGTGCGGTCATGGCCCTCCAGGTTGCCTTCGGGTAAGCTACCCCCTGGTATGGAAGCCCTGCTCAACACGGTTGTCCCAGTCGCTTTTATCGTTCTCATGGGCTACCTCATCGGCAAGCGCATTGATTTTGACCTGCAAACCCTTTCCAAGCTTTCCATTTATATGCTGGTTCCAGTATTGATTTTTGATGTCATGCTGCGGGCCAAACTGACCGGGGCCAGCGTGATCGGCATTACTGCTGCGTTCTTCCTGGCTTCCATCGTTTTATATCTCCTGAGCCTGGGGCTTAGCAAATGGCTGCGTTTTGACCAGGGCACCACCAAGACCCTGATTGCTTCGGCCACTTTTCCCAACTCCGGCAACATGGGGCTCTCTCTCACCTTTTTTGCCCTGGGGCAGCCGGGTCTGGATCGGGCCATCGTTTTTTTTATTGCCAGCAGCGTACTGATGTTTGGTCTTGGGCCGGCCTTTTTGCGCGGGGGTGGAATTGTACAAAGCCTCTTGTTTACCCTCAAGCTGCCCCTGTTCTGGGCTTTGGCAGGCGGCTTGTTGGTACGTGGGCTTGAGATACCCTTGCCTCTCGGGTTGGACCAGGGGGTACACCTCCTGGGCCAGGCCTGCATTCCCGTGATGCTTCTGACTCTGGGTATTCAGATTGCCAGATCCAAACCCGAGTGGGGACGATTTGAACTGCAGGCCAGCAGCCTGCGGCTTCTGGCAGCCCCCCTGCTAGCCGGTCTGGCGGGGTGGGTGTTGGGCCTGGAACGCCTGGACGTCCAGGTTCTGGTGCTGCAAAGTGCCATGCCAATTGCCGTGAATGCTTTTCTTATGGCCGGGGAGTTTGGCGGAGATGGTATCCGGGCTGCCAGGGCTGTGGTAGCTTCTTCTGTTCTGTCATTTGTAACGATCCCGATGGTACTGCTGCTGATCGGCATAGGATAAACTTGTCACATCACTTCTAACCTAGAAACCCGGTGGGGGCGTGGGGGGGGGTGGAAGCAAGGGAGTACCGACCTCGAGTTGCAGGATTGGGCTATTCTGCAGGAGTACAATCAGCCGATAATAGCCATCATCCAGGCGTTCAAACTGGGCTTCGAAGGTGCCGGGTCGTTCAACCCAGATCGAACGCTCCTGGAATAGCTGGTCGCCCTTGTACCACCGCAGCTCGAGGTAGGCCGGCTCTGCGAAGCGACGAACCATGAGTTTTACCACGGCTCCACGCCCGATGGTTTCCAGGGTTCCGGTCCCGCTGGAACGCT
>NZ_CALMCQ010000454.1 GCF_937863175.1 uncultured Meiothermus sp.
GAGGTGACTAAGATTGAACCATTGGTGGTCTCAAAATAGGGGCGCACTACAATCTACAGCCCTACTACCCGCTCATCGCCAGCCTGCTTCTCTTCCTGGTGCCCACCCTGGTGAGCATTATGGTGGGCTTCCTGCTCTTGGACGAGAAGGACGAGCGCACCCTCCTGGCCCTGCTGGTCTCGCCGCTGCCGCTGAGCCACTTCCTGCTCTACCGCGCCGCGCTCCCGACAGTGCTGGGCATGGCGGTCACGCTGCTGACCTTTCCCTTAACCAACCTGGTGCAGATCGGGTTGGCTGAGCTTCTTTTGGTCTGCTTCCTGGCTGCGCTCACCGGCCCCATCAACGCGCTGTTCCTGGCGGCCTTCGCGGGCAACAAGGTGGCGGGGCTCAACGTCCTGAAGTTTGTCAATCTGGTGATGCTGCTGCCCATCGTGGCTTTCTTGGTGCCGATGCCTGTGCAGTTGTGGGCGGGCCTGATCCCACACTACTGGGGCATGAAGGTCTTCGTGCAGGCGGCGGAGGGGGAGGCGTATTGGGCCTACGCGCTGGTCGCAGCGCTGTACTCCCTGACCTTGATCGCGCTGTTGCTGTGGCAGTTTCGGCGCTCGATCCGAGCGTGAGCCGGGGGCCGCAACCCGCTACAGATCAGGCTTTACCCGGATAGGGGAATGAGTGGTAGGTGCACCCTAAATACAGCGCACCCCGGCTGGGAGCTGACGCTGAGGGTGCCACCTTGCTGCCTGACGATGTTGTAGCTGATGCTCAGACCCAGTCCTTGTCGCAGGAAGCTTTCCAACATGGCTATGCCTGGGCCAGCCGCTTTTTGTAGAGGGCGATCTGGGCTGAGTGTTCGCGCTTATGGCCGTAGTAGCTGTAGACCAGAAAATCCTCGAGATCGTACTCGGCCCCATACCAGGGCAGCAGGCCCCGCTCCTTTAGTTTGGCTTCTGGTAATTGGGCGATCTGCTCAAGCCCCTGGCGGTGCCAGTCCTGGTACTGGGCCAGGATCCCGGCGGGAGTTTTGTGCTCGCGCTGGGCCACCTGGGTGTTATTGAAGTCGGGGTTATGGATGAACTGCTCGAGGGTGGGCGTGCTGGTGGAAGCATCGCGCAGCGAGGCCAGGATTTCAGCCAGCACCTCCTCGAAGGAGGCCAGATGGGCCACCACGTCCTTGAGGCTCCAGATTCCCACCACCCCGGCAGTCTCTCCCTGGCCTCGAGAGGCATGCCACCAATGGCCTTGAGCACGGTCTGGTGCCCGTAACGGAAGACGATGCCTGCATCCACGGAAACCTCCGATACTCATCAAGCTGTCCCGGCGGGAACCAGGTGGAGTGGCAGCCGTACCTCGAAGCGGGTCTGGCCGGGTTGGGAGAAGACCTCGAGGCGACCCTGGTGTTTTTGCACCACGGTATTATGGCTGATATTGAGTCCCATCCCGATTCCCTTTCCGGGGGGCTTGGTGGTGAAGAAGGGGTCGAAGACCCTGGACTGAACCTCGGCAGAAATACCCGGCCCATCGTCCTCGACCTCCACAATGACCCACTGCCCATCGTGGCGGGTGCGCAGGGTGATGGAGCCCTGGCCGTTCATGGCATCTATGGCGTTTTCAATCAGGTTCGTCCAGACCTGGTTGAGTTCACTACCGTAGGCCTGGATGGTAGGCAGGTTGGGGTCGTACTGACGGTGCACCGTGACTCCCTGCTTGAGCCTGCTATGCAGCATGACTAAGGTGCTGTCCAGCCCTTCGTGCAGGTTCACGCTCTGCAGCGGTGCCTGGTCGAGGTAGCTGTAGGTTTTGAGGGCCTTGACGATTTCGCTGATGTGCCGGCTGCCGGTACCGATCTCCTCAAGCAGGTTGTAAACAACATACGTGCAGTTCAGCCACTCCATCAGGGCTGGGAGTTGCGACTGGGTAAACGGTGCAGACAGGCTTTCAAGATCACCTCGACGATACCCGAGGTTGACCAGATTGGGCGCGACCTCCCAGGCGTTTTCGATCTGGTGATCCTCGAGCCAATCCTCGAGCTCCACCGTGCGGTCAGAGGTCTCGAGGGGCTCGAGGCGGAGGGGTTGCTGGACTTTGGCTCGAGCCTGCCGGTCGAGATCGCCCAAAGATTCCCACTGCGGCCCGCTCAATCCTTGATGGCCCAGCCCCACCAGGGTCTCCTGCAACCGCGCGAAAGCGATCTGCATCTGGGCGGCCCCGCGCTGGGCAGCAGCAGCGGGGTTGTTCAGTTCGTGGGCCATACCCGCGCTCAGGCGGCCCAGGGTGGCCAGCTTCTCGTTCTGGCGCAGCGCGAACTCCTGCTGAAGAAAAGCCTTCTCGAGGTCGCGCAGCTTCTTGCGCTGCAAGCTGGCGCCCAGCCGCGCCCGCAGCAGCACCGGGTTGAAGGGTTTGCTCAGATAATCCTCGGCTCCCATCTCGATGCAGCGCACCGCGCTGTCCAGCTCGTCGAGCGCCGAAATCACGATCACCGGGATATCGCACAATTCGGGATCCGCCTTAATGCGCCCCAGGGTCTGATACCCGTCCAGTCCTGGCATCAGGATGTCCAGCAGTACCACCTCGAAGGGCTCCTGGTACAGCAAATCGAGGGCTTGTTGCCCCTCCTCCGCCAACGCCACCTGGTGTCCCTCGGCCTCGAGGCTTCTGGATAAAGTCAGGCGGTTGACGCGGTTGTCGTCCACCACCAGAATCTTGCCGCGCTCGGCCACCCTAGCCCTCCACCCGTCCCCGCGCCCGCAGGCCCCTGAGCGCTGCCTCGACCCGTGGGTACTCGGCCCGAATCTGCCCCACCAGTTCGGCGGCCCCCTCGAGTGAACCCCCTTTGGTCAGATGCTCGAGCTCCTTGCACAAAGCTGAAAACTCCCCGGCTCCAAAATCCGCCCCATTGGACTTCAAACTATGTGCTACCCGCCGCACTCCCACCGCGTCCCCAGCCGCGAGAAACCGCTGCATCTCCGCCAACAGCCCGGGTGCATCCTCCAAAAACGAGTCCACCAATTCCGCTAAAAACCCAAACTCTCCACCCAGCACCTCTTGCAGGTTTTTGAGTGCATTGGTATCAAGGGAGGCTGGTGGCTGGTTCCCCCCGTTCCCCCTTGCCCTGCTGTTTCCCCGCCCCCCTGCCCCAACGCTTCCCAGCGCCCGCACCAGTTCCTCCACCCGGATCGGCTTGCTCACATAATCGTCCATGCCCGCAGCCAGGCACATCTCGCGGTCGCCCTGCATGGCGTTGGCGGTCATGGCGATAATTTGGGGCTGAAGGGATTGGGGCAGTTCCCGTCGGAGGCGGCGGGTGGCCTCGAGGCCATCCAGCTCGGGCATCTGTACGTCCATCAGTACCACGTCGTAGGGCTGACGTTGCACGGCTTGCAGGGCCTCGAGGCCGTTGCCCACCACATCGGCCTGGTAGCCCAGCCGGGCCAGCAGGCGCAGGGCAAGTTTTTGATTGGTGGCGTTGTCTTCGGCCAGCAGGATGCGCAAGGGGAATTGCTGGCCCATCTGTTCGTCGAGTTTTGGAGCCGGATCGCTCGGAAGTACTCGAGTACTTTGCCCCGTAAATAGCCCAATCAACGCATCAAAGAGCGAGGAGGGTTTGAGCGGCTTGGTCAGGAAGGCCGCGAACAACGGGGGGTCTTCTTTGACCTCGCGCCGCCCCAGCGAGGTCAGCATAATCAGGGGAAGCTTGGCACTGGCATTGGGCAAATCACGGATGGCCGAGGCCAGGCTCAGGCCGTCCATCTCCGGCATCTGCATGTCGAGAATCGCCACGTCAAACGCCTTGCCCTGTCGCAGCCACTCGAGGGCCTCCAGCGGTGAAGCGGTCACCTCGGTCTGCATGTGCCAGGCGCCCAGTTGTTTTTCCAGAATCTTGCGGTTGGTGGCGTTGTCATCCACAATCAAGACCCGTTTGTCTTGCAGGGCGGGCTGGATTTCCTCGAGGTAAGCCCGCCTAGGTGCAGGTGCGGCGGCAGCCCGAAGGGTGAAGTGGAAGGTCGAGCCCACGCCCACCAGGCTTTCGACCCACATCCCACCGCCCATCATCTCGGCGAGGCGTTTGCTGATCGCGAGTCCAAGGCCGGTGCCGCCAAAACGCCGTGTGGTCGAGGCATCCACCTGGCTAAAGGATTGGAACAGCCGATCCATGCGATCCGGCGGTATCCCCATCCCGCTGTCGCGCACTGCAAAGTGCAATATCCAGCTTTCCCCCTGCATCTGGCCGGATACCGACAACACCACCTCGCCCTTCTGGGTAAACTTGACCGCATTCGAAAGCAGGTTGACCAGAATCTGGCGCAGCCGGGTCACGTCCCCCACGATGGCTTCGGGGGTTTTGGGGTCAATGCTGTAGGCCAGATCCAGACCTTTTTGAGAGGCGTTGTTGGCGAGCAGGTCGAGGGCGCTTTCCACACAGGCCCGCAAATCGAAGGGTTGGTGCTCGAGGTCGAGCTTATCGGCCTCAATCTTGGAGAAGTCCAGGATGTCGTTGATGATGTTCAGCAGAGCCTCGCCGCTGCCCCGCACGGTTTCCACAAAATCGCTTTGTTCGGCGTCGAGCCTGGTGTCGCGCAACAGGCTGGTCATCCCGATGATGGCATTCATGGGGGTACGAATCTCGTGGCTCATGTTGGCCAAAAAAGCGCTCTTGGCTTCGCTGGCGGCCACGGCAGCCGCACGGGCGGCTTTGGCTTCGTCGAAAAGGCGGGCGTTCTCGAGGGTGGCCGCCAAAAACGCTGCGGCCTGCAACAGCAGCCCTTCGTCGTGTGGGCCGTAGGCGTTGGGTTTTTTACTGGCCAGGCTGAGGGTGCCGATGGCCCGCTCGCCCAGCACCAGGGGGGCGTGCATCACGGTGCGGAACCCGGCCCGGCTAAGGAAGATGGAGTCCTCGCTGGCGTGGTCGGGCAAATCCTGGCGAATCAGGCGCTTTTCTTTCACCGTCCGTCCAATCTGGGTTCCGTCGAGCCCTGGCGCAAAATCTACTTGAAAAATCCCGTCTTGCTCACTAAAGCCCAGCACCTCGAGGCCCTCCCCGTCTTCTGACAAAAAGGCCACCCGTGGGGTAGATTCGGGCAGAATCTGAGTGATATGCTCGGTGACAATCCGCACGATTTCGGCCCGCTCGGTTGCCAGGCCCATTCGCCGACCCATCTCGTTGAGGATCGAAAGCCGCCGGGCTTCTTCCTGACGGCGGGCAAAGAGGCGGGCATTGTCCAGGGCCAGCGAAGCCAGCTCGGCAAAGCGGGTTTGCAGGGCTACGTCTTCCTCGGTAAAGCGCTTTTCCGAACCTTTGCCATAGGCCAGGCCCAAAGTCCCCACCACCTGCTCCCCCGACTTTAAGGGAACCACCGCCGAAGCCTCGAGCTGGCTGTAGTCAAAACCCGCCGCGCGGTGATCCCAATGGCTAAAATCGTTGACCACAATCGGGTTTCCGCTCTCCCAGACTTGCCCCGATACCCCCTCGCCTTTGGTGAAGCGCAGCCCGATGGTGCGCGCAAAGACCCCGGTTCCCACCTTTTCCTCGAGGAATTCCTCCTCTGACCCCATCTCCAGCAGCGCCACAAAGCCATGTTCGGTGCCCAGCAGTTGCCCCGCCCGAACCACGATGGTCTGGAGCAACTCCTGCAAATCCAGACGACCAATGAGTCCGCTGGTGGTCTCTTGTAGCGCAGCCAGCAGTTGATTTTGGGTTTTGAGCCGCTCCTCGGCCTCTTTGCGCTCGGTGATGTCGGTGTGGTAGGTGCGGATGCGATCCGAGCCCGGAACCGTGTGGGAAAGTTGACGGTACCACCGCCCAGCGGCCTGTACTTCGCGCACATGAAAATCTTTGCCCTCTTCCAGCGACTCCTGCATCAACTCGAGCAAACCCCACAATGGCGGCGAATTAAAGCCATCATCCCAGCACCACGGGAAGATTTTTTGCGCCGCCGGATTCAAAAAATGCACCTTTCCGAGGGTGTCCACCTCGATGATGGGGGTGGGGTTCAAGATGGGAAAGGAGGCCAGACGGGTGAGTTCGCTGTTGGCTTTTTGCAGTTCGCTGGTCTGCCAGGCCCGGTCAATGGCGATGGCCAGATGGGTGGCAATCGAAACCGCCACCTTGATGTCCTCGCGGGCGTAGCCACTGGGTTTGGCGGTGGCAAAAGTCAGTGCGCCCAGCACCTTGCCGAAGGCCTCGAGGGGAACTGAAAGGATAGTAGCGATGGAGCCGTCCCACAGCGCGGCATCGGCGTGGAGGGCGAACTCGCTGGCCGTGGCTGCCACGTCGGTAATCAGCCGCATCTGACGGCTCTGGATCACTACGCCCATCAACCCCTGACCCACCGGAACCGCCTCGGCAGTCACACGGGGCACACTGTCGCGCTTTTCCAGCAGGGTTTGCAGTTGGTAGGTCTGACCGTCACCGCTGACCAGGGCCAGGGTGCAGCGCTCGAAGTCCAGCACCCACTTGACCTTGCCCACGAACTGCCGGAGGAGCTGCCGCAAGTCGGGGGTTTGGGCGATCAGCAGTACCACCTCGGAGAGCAGGCCGTAGCGGGTAGCCTGGATCGGGCGGATATCATTTTTGGCGGCCATACCTATCTCCACCCCAGTGCCTGGGCCACTGCGCTCTCCACGGGAAACTTGAGGGCATCCGCCAGGGTGTCATTGAAATTGCCGATAGCGGCCAAGAAGACGATCTCGACCAGCTCGGCATCGCTCAGGCCGTGTCTGCGCACCCTGTCGAAGTCCTCGGCACTCAGGTTTTTGGGATCTCTGGCGGCTTTGACCGCGAACTCGATGATGGCCTGGAGGCGTTCGGGCGAGACATGCTCGAGGTCGTCTACCAGTGCCCGCAGGGTTTCCTCGTCTACCCCCAGGGTACGGCAGGTGAGTTCGTTGGTGGCGCTGCAATACTGGCAGTGGTTGCGCTCGGCGATCGTGTAGAGGATCATAGCTACCAGCGACTGCGGAAGACTGGTCTGTTGAGAGAAGTCGCGGTACAGGGCCCAGTAAGCTTTCAAAACCAGCGGCGAGGTCGCCGCCACCTTGATCCCATTGGGGATAAACGGAATCTGCAAGGTCTGCTTGATCTCCGCGTAGATCTGGGCCACCTCGAGCGGGGCGGTTT
>NZ_CALMCQ010000455.1 GCF_937863175.1 uncultured Meiothermus sp.
TCCCCACGAGTCTGTCACCGTAAAGGGCTGTGCCAACACACCAGGAATCAGGTTCAAGGCCAGAAACAACAGAAAAAAAGCAACTTTCCCCACAAAACACCTCCCGTTTGATTTGCTGGGTTTATGTGCACCCAGGATAGAAATATCAGTTATGGTTTTTGCAAGCACTTTTTGAGTTTGCTTTGGTACGGCTCTATCGCCAGGTCGGTGCGCGCAATGCAAGTCCCTTGTGTGGACACACCTAGCCCCGGGGCTCGATCTCTAATGGAACCTGGTCTACCGAATCGGCAAAAACCTGGTAGGTCTCCAGCCGACTATGCTCTCTGAAAGCTTCACGTGGCAGGCTTGTGCTCCTGGCGTGGCCCTCCTTAAACTGGGGGCTTTCAACCCATCCCGCAAAACTGGCCTCAGACTCCCAAAAGGTCATCACAATGTAGGGTTGTTCTGCGGGGTTGGCTGGTCTTAGCACCTGGTTACGGATGAAGCCAGGCATGGTATCTACCAGGCGTGTACGCTCGATAAAACTCTGCTCAAACAGCCCAGCATGCTCTGGGTTTACGGCGATGCGGTTCATGGTGACAAACACAGCGGGCCTCCCCTGGTAAAGAGACTAAGGCCGGGATTTCTGAATGTCAAGTATTCCAGTCGGATTTATTGAGTTTCTAGATTTTCCACTGTAATTTGCAGAGGTATAGACAGTTAAAACCATCCAGACGCACAAAGCAGGAGTAGGCCTTTTGGATCGACAAGGGCTCTGACCATCCGGCGACCTTGATGGGGGTCATTACTGCCACGTCACCGGCTACAGGAGATGTCAATGTCAGTTCACTTGGTCGTGAGAGGTGCGTTTTTTGGAAAACAGAATATGGTATGGGCACTAATTGCGATTCATCTGAGCAAGGAAGCATAGCCAAGAAAGCACCTCTTCGATAACTTTAGATGGGATATAGGGACAATTGTCCCCTTGACAATTTCACCAACATGTTATATTTTCGATCAACAAAAACGATTCCGGAAACGATTTTATACCGTTCTGGACACCTTAAAGGGGTGAAGCTATCAATATGCGTGTCTCGATTCAGGATGTGGCCCAATTAGCAGGGGTTGCGGTCAGCACTGTTTCTCGGGTACTCAACGGCTACCGCGATGTTTCTGAG
>NZ_CALMCQ010000456.1 GCF_937863175.1 uncultured Meiothermus sp.
CCGAGGTAGCGAATACCCCCGAAGTGCACCGCGTAAAACCACAACCGAAATTTCTATCGTGGGCGCACATAGTTGGCAGGATCAGACCATTGTCGGAAAACCGCCTCTTTGCTGCTTCTGGGTGGATACGCTTTCTACAACAACTATCCTGAAAATCTACCGCAGTGCCCATAAGGCCAGTATCAGGGGCTCCATTAAACCGCCTCAGCCCGCTTGCGCTGGCTGGGGTCGAGTACCCGCTTGCGTAAGCGCAGGCTCTGCGGGGTGATTTCCAGCAGTTCGTCGGGAGCCAGAAATTCCAGGGCTTCCTCGAGGGTGAACTTGCGTGGGGGAATCAGCCGGATGTTCTCGTCGGAGCCAGAGGCCCGCACATTGGTGAGTTTTTTGTTGATGTTGACGTTCACGTTAAGGTCGTTGTCGCGGGCATTCTCGCCCACAATCATCCCCACATAAACCTCGGTGCCGGGGTCAATGAAGAAGCTAATGCGTTCCTGGAGACGGAAGAGGCTGTAGGCGTAGGCCACCCCGGCCTCCATGGCCACCGCCGAGCCGGTGGTGCGGGTTTCCAGGCTGCCCACGTGCGGCCCATAGGCATGGAAGTTGTGGCTCATCACACCCTCGCCCGCCGTCAGGGTTAGAAACATGGTGCGGAAGCCGAACAGGGCTCGAGCCGGCACAGTGAACTCGGCCCGGATGCGCCCCGACTCCTGCTCCATGTGCACCATCTGGGCCTTGCGGCTGCCCAGGGTCTCCATCACCGGGCCGAATCTGGCCTCGGGTACATCCACCACCAGGTACTCGTAGGGTTCCTGAATCTGCCCATCAGCTTCTTTGTAGAGCACGCTGGGCTGGCCCACCGAAAGCTCGAAGCCCTCGCGGCGCATGGTCTCGAGCAGCACACTCAGATGCAGCTCGCCACGTCCGTGCAACTCGAAGGTGTCCGGTGTGACCTCGATCACCCGCAGGGCCACGTTGGTCTCGAGTTCTTTGGAAAGCCGCTCACGGATCTGACGGCTGGTGACGAACCTGCCCTCTTTGCCTGCAAAGGGCGAGGTGTTGGGCGTGACGGTGATGCTAACGGTGGGTTCGTCCACTGCCAGGCGGGGCAGGGCTTCGGGGGCTTCTTTGGCCGCGATGGTATCACCGATCTCCACCCCCTCCATACCTGCAATCGCCACGATATCGCCAGGGGTTACTTCGTCCACCTCCAGGCGCTGCAAGCCCTGGTGGGTAAAGACCGCCCCCACCTTGAGGTCGCGGCTGCCGTGCTCACCCACGATGGTCACAAACTGGTTCTTGCGTACCGTGCCCCGGTGCACCTTGCCCAGCGCGATCTTGCCCAAAAAGTTGGAGTAGTCGAGGTTGGCAACCCGCAACTGGAAGGGGCCTTCGGCAATCCGGGGGGCCGGAATATGCTCCAGGATGGTCTCGAAGAGGTCGGCCAGGTCGGGCCTGGGAGTTTCGCCCAGCCAGGCCGTACCCTCGCGCCCAACCGCCCGCAGGTAGGGGAAGTCAAGCTGTTCGTCCGAGGCCCCCAGCTCGGCCATCAGATCGAAGGTTTCGTTGAGCACCTCATCGGGTCGGGCGTCTTTCTTATCCACCTTGTTGATCACCACAATGGGTTTGAGTCCGGCCTCGAGGGCTTTTTTGAGCACAAAACGGGTCTGGGGCATGGGGCCTTCGGCAGCATCCACCAGCAACAACACGCCGTCCACCATGCTCAAAGCCCGCTCCACCTCGCCGCCAAAATCGGCGTGGCCAGGGGTATCCACGATGTTGATCTTCACGCCTGCCCAGTCCACAGCGGTGTTCTTTGCCAGGATGGTGATGCCGCGCTCGCGCTCGAGATCGCCCGAGTCCATAATGAGCTCGCCGCCCTCGTCGTGGCGCGAGAGGGCCTTGGCCTGCTTGAGCATGGCGTCCACCAGGGTGGTCTTACCGTGGTCTACGTGCGCAATAATTGCGATGTTTCTGAGATTCATGTTGTCTCCAGGGGGGTAGCAGCCCCACACACGCGGCGGGCAACCCTCATAGTCTAGCGGATGGATGGGGCTTTGTATATGGTTACAGTACAGTGCTACAGACCCTTCACTTCGTTCCGGGGTGGTGCTGGGTATTTTCCGACTTCACGGTAAGTAGCTGCTTTGAATTTAGGGGTAACTCGAGCTAGACTATCTTCGAGTTTACCTAACAAGCGTTAGTTTGTTTTTCTTGGGAGGACAGATGCCAGCAAAGTACGGACTACCCAGCGATCCCGACTACAGCCTGCGTTTAGCCGAGTTCGAAGCCCGCATCGGGCGCGGCGAGAAGATCGAGCCCGGCGACTGGATGCCGGAGGAGTACCGCCGTCAGCTTATCCGCATGATCTCCCAGCACGCCCACTCCGAGGTGGTGGGGATGCTGCCGGAAGGAGCCTGGATTAATCGCGCTCCTACCCTCAAGCGCAAGATGATCCTGATTGCCAAGGTGCAGGACGAAGCCGGGCACGGCCAGTATCTATACCACGCTGCCGAAACCCTGGGGGTCAGCCGCGAGGCCATGCTGGAAGCCCTGCTATCCGGCAAGGCCAAATACTCCTCGATCTTCAACTACCCCACCCTGACCTGGGCCGACATCGGAACCATTGGCTGGCTGGTGGACGGCGCAGCCATCAAGAATCAGACCATGCTGGCAGCCGGTTCGTATGGGCCCTACAGCCGGGCAATGGTACGCATCTGTGCTGAAGAAGCCTTCCACCACAAACAGGGCAAGGAGATGGTACTGTTCTATGCCAGGGGCAGCGAAAAGCAGCGCCAGATGGCCCAGGACGCCATCAACCGCTGGTGGTGGCCAGCCCTGATGATGATGGGGCCCCACGATGCCGACAGCCCCAACAGCGAAGTCCTGACCCGCTGGGGCATTAAGACCAAGTCCAACGACACCGTGCGCCAGGAGTTCATCAACGAACACGCCCCCGAAATTCTGGATGCGGGCCTGCAAGTCCCCGATCCAGACCTGCACCAGGATGACAAAGGCAACTGGGTACATGGCCCCATCAACTGGGACGAGTTCTGGCAGGTTGTGGGAGGCAACGGCCCCATGAACAAAGAGCGTCTGGAAGCCCGCCGCAAGGCTCACGATGAGGGGGCCTGGGTGCGCTCGGCCCTTGAAACCTATGCAGCTAAACTTCAAAAAGCCACCGTCGCAGTCTAGCCGATAGCTCAAAGCGGATATCGGAAAAATCCCTGGCCATACGCCCTCCGCTACTGGCTACCAGCCCTCCGAAGGATCTTTATGGACACACAGTGGCCCCGTTGGGAAGTTTTTAAGCAAGATACCCCCGCCAAACCCCACCAGGCGGTGGGCTCGGTACATGCCGCCGATCCCCAGCACGCCCTGCTTACAGCCCGCAATATTTTTGCCCGCAGGCCCCAGGCCATCAGCATGTGGGTGGTGCGAGCAGAAGACATCTTCTCCTGGACAAAAGAAGAGCTAGCTGAAAACCCACCGCCAGAAGCTGCAAAGCAAACCGAGCCGTTAGCCTATGGCTTTCAGCCTTTAACTTTTTGCGTCTTTCGCAAAACCAGCCACAAACGCTCCATGACCTTTGTGGACTACGTGGGCGAGGTGAGTGCGAGTTCACCTGAGGATGCGCTGAAACAAGCCCAGCAGCAGTTTGGCGATGTAGAGGCCCTGGCCTGGTGGATCGTGCCCACCGATAGGCTCGCCAAAAGCGACCCCGGCAGCGAAACCGTGGAAAGCTGGTTTGCCCCGGCCACGGATAAAACCTACAAGCAGCAGCAATATTACGCCACCATCGGCTCACACGTGAGCAAGCACAAACTGGGGCGGGAGACCGACGATGAGGAATGAGATTAAGCAAGCCCTGATCGCCAGGCTGACCGCACTGGCCGACGACGAGGTCATACTTTCGCACCGCAACAGCGAATGGACGGGCCACGCCCCGATTCTGGAAGAAGACATTGCCCTGGCCAATATTGCTCAGGACGAGTTGGGCCATGCTTCGGTGTGGTACAGCCTGCGCAAGGAACTCGATGGCTCCGACCCGGATGGCCTGGTTTTCTTCCGCGATGCGGACGAGTTCCGCAACTGTGAGCTGGTGGAACTGCCTAGAGGCGACTGGGCCTTCACGATGCTGCGGCAGTTTCTGTTCGACCTCAACGAGACCCTGTGGCTACAGCAGGCCAGAGATAGCAGCTACCAGCCCCTGGCCGACGCCGCCAACAAAATTCTGCGCGAGGAGCGCTTTCACCTCCAGCACACCCAGGCCTGGGTAGAGCGGCTGGGCCTGGGCACCGAAGAATCCAACCGACGGATGCAGAATGCCCTGGATTTTATGTGGGGATACACCCAACAGCTTTTTGTACCCATCCCCGGTGAGGATTTGCTGGTGGCTGAGGGTATCGTGCCCGACCTGGGGGGCCTAAAAACCCGCTGGCTCGAGTACAGCATCCAGCACCTGCAAAACTCCGGCCTCAAGCTACCCATCAACCCTGGCTACCAGCCCGCTTCCCGCACCCACCACACCGAACACCTGTGGAGCATCCTGGCCGAGATGCAGTCCACTGCCCGCTGGGATGCAGCGGCCAGGGTGTGGTGATATGACCACCCTGCCCACCACCGAACAAGTCTGGGCCGCCCTGGCCCAAATTCCCGACC
>NZ_CALMCQ010000457.1 GCF_937863175.1 uncultured Meiothermus sp.
AAATAAGTTTGTCAACCAATGGGATTATTTTGCACTAGTTGAAAAACACCTCGAGCTGGTTTAGTCTCTGGCTATGGAAATCAAGCGCCGTCCGGGGCGCAGCCGCTCGACCGAGGTAGGTGAAGTTCGGACGCTGGAAAGAGGTCTGTATCTGCTGGAAGTCCTCTCCGAGGCAGAGACCCTCTCCCTCTCCGAGCTGGCCCGCAAAACCGAACTTTCGCCCAGTACCGCCTACCGGCTTCTGGAAACCCTGCGCAGACGGGGCTTTGCCGACTGGGACGAGGCCAGGGGCCTCTGGAAGGTGGGTCTGCGGGCCTACCAGGTAGGGTCGGCCTTTCTGACCCGGGGAGGTCTGATTGATGCGGCGATGCCGGAGATGGAAAAACTGGTGGATGAACTTAACGAAACCGTCAACCTGGCCGTATTGGATGGCAACGAAGTAGTCTATATCGCCCAGGTCGAGGGCCGCCAGCTCATCCGCATGTTTACCCGCATTGGAGCCAGGGCCCCCATCTATTGCACGGGGGTGGGCAAAGCCCTGTTACTGGAGCACACCGAGCCAGAAGTCCGCCGGATTGTGGGGGCGGGGCCTTTCAAACCCTATACGGCCAAGACCATTACCAGACTGGACGGCTTCCTCGAGACCCTGCAAGAAGCCCGCCAGCACGGCTATGTAATGGACGATGAAGAGCGTGAGGATGGGGTGCGCTGTATCGCCACGCCCATCCACGATAACCGGGGCAAGGTAGTGGCCTCGATCTCGCTCTCGGCCCCCGCCAGCCGGGTTCCCAACGAACGCCTGGAGGCCCTGGGGTTCAGGGTTCGGCGTGCCGCAGACGCAGTTTCGGCGCGGCTGGGTTGGGCAGGCTAGCAAAAAACGGGGAAATGGTGGGAGCTGACCTGGCGATGGAGTTGTAGCGGAGCAGACCCCAGAAAAGCATCTGGTAAAAACCATGTCACAGCTTCGCAATTTTTGCCGCTACTGGCAGCAAAAAAACAGGTCATGATAGCACTTCTGCTCTGGGAACGGCCTCATCCATTCTGAAAACCGCTCTAACCAAAATTTTTGTGGTGGGCCCACTTAGAGGCTACCCCAGTCTGGCTTCCAGATACTCCCGTTCGCCTGCCACGATCTGCCGGGTCAGTTCGATATCTTTGGGGTATTCTTTGCCCCGGTTGATCAAATGGGTCTCGTAGCGCCCGATTTCGAAGCGTTCCACCACGCCTTTGAGGGCTTTGCCCAGATCGAATTGTTTGCAGGAAAAAATATCCACGCTAATAAACCGCTGGCTGGGAAAGGTGTGCAGGGCGATGTGGCTCTCGGCAATGAGTACTACCCCGGTTATCCCCTCTGCATGACCCGGTTGAGCAGCGTAACACTGCACCATGGGCGGCAGCACCTTGGTCATCTCCATTTCTTCGGACAGTTCCTCCAGAACTTGCCGCACAAGCTCGAGGTCGCCTAGCTTCTCAGCATTTGCGTGGTAGCCGTCAATCATCAGGTGTGGGCCAAAACCAAACAGTTCCAACCTCGTATCCTCCAAACGCTTGCGGCTTTTCTGCAGTGGGCTTTGTTCGCAGCCGCAGGCGGGACGGCCACCCAGGGGTCGTCTCATCAGCCCGTTATTATGGATCCAGGGGGAGAAGGTGTCAATTAATCACCTCCAAAAACTAGGCTTTTATCATATGCGGTATGGACGAGGCGAAAGGCATACCCAGCCCGAT
>NZ_CALMCQ010000458.1 GCF_937863175.1 uncultured Meiothermus sp.
TAAGCAAAGTGCAGGGATTCGCCCTGTATATCAAAGGAAAAGGACTGCCAGACGGTGGGCAGTTCGGGGGCGCACTTTTCTTTTTCCAGCACTGCGACCCGCGATGCCCCGTTGCGCTCGACGAGTAAACCGAAACCCAGCAGTTCCTGGGCCAGCTTGAAATAGTGTGCGAAGCCCTTATCCTTGCTACCAGCAATCCAGAGTCGCCCCCCCCTGCGCAAGGCCCTGGCCGCACCCAACAGCGATAGCTCCACATAACGTGTCCCTCGGCTGGCGGGGAGCACCATGGCTACCAGGTCTGCCGAGGCTGGCAGGGCGTTCCAGGGCAGTCCCCGTGTTACCCTTATCAGGTCACCAAAACTGGCTTTCAGACATCGCAGGGCAGCCCTCGAGGTCTCGATGGCTTCCACCTCCAGTCCCTGTCGCCGCAGGGCATGGGCTACCAGCCCGATGCCAGGATTCAGGTCGAGGGCTGTTTGGCCATAAGGCTCGAGGTGACGCGCCAGCAGTTCGTAGGCGGGGTCGGCCAGGCCGCGTGCCCCAGGCTTTACATACAGATGCCCTCCCGGAACGGGGGTTCTGTGCAGGGTGTGATACTCCTCGAGGGTCATAGGTACAGTGGTTCGATCCGGGTCTGTCCGACTCGGAGCATCTGGACGCCCAGGCCTGCCAGGGCTATCCCGGAAGGGGGTTGATCCAGGGAAAAAAGGCCAGCAGGGTGCAACTCTGCCAGCTTGCAACGATTGGGGGTCTCCAGGGTCTCCAGACCGCTGGTGGTCACCCGATAACTCGCGTTGTAACACAGCCCATTGCGGGTGGTGTGGGCCACGGTAACGTGGCCCTGGTAACGCAGGGCTACCCCTTCGAGCGTATCCACCCCCACCGTCGGAATGCCCAGGCCACGGGCCAGTCCCAGGCCAGCGGCAATGCCCACCCGCAGCCCGGTGTAAGAACCAGGCCCTCGCCCCAGCGCAATGCCCTCGAGTTCATTTCGCGAGACCCCGGTTTCGTACAGGAATTGCTCGAGTTCACCCCACAACACTTCAGCATGGCGGCGCCCCAGGCGAATGGCCCGCTCGGCGTGGGGCAAGCCCAGTACCAGATAGGGGGTAGCGGTGTCCAGAGCAAGTACCAGCACCAGAGAAGTATAGAGCGGTTCTCGGAATCAATCCAGCACTCCCCGAAAGCCATAAAACAGTGCAGAGCTCGTTTTTTTTGCCTAGAAATCAGGGGCAAAATAGAGGAAACCGCGATAGCAACAGGGTAGATGCCGAGGGCTATAGGCCATTAGCCCCGGCCCACGGCACGGGCTACTCGATCAATGCGAACCATCCCCTGTCCCCATCGCTGGCTTGCTGCTAGACTTGGGGCCATGAAATTGGCGATTGTCGGTGTGGGCAAGATGGGCAAAAGCATTCTGGAGGGCATTTTACAGGCCGGGATGCTCGAGGCTTCGGAAATCGGGGTACTGGATACATCCGAGCGCACCCTCGAGGTGGCCCAGGAGACGGGTGTCAACCCCCTTCGCTTTGAGGATTTGCGTCGCTGTGAGCGGATTCTTTTATGTGTCCAGCCCAAGGATACTGCCGCCCTCGCACCGCAGATCACCCATCCCAACACCGGCTACATCTCCATCGTGGCCGGAGTCTCAACCGCAGTGCTTTCGCGTCGCCTGGGAACCCGGCGGGTGGTGCGCTGCATGCCCAACCTGGCAGCTACTATTGGCAAAAGCTCGACCGCCATCACCGGCCCCCGCGAAGCAGAGGAAGCGGGCGATTTGGAGTTCACGAAGGCCCTGTTTGCTACGGTGGGCGATGTTTATGATCTGCCCGAGCGCCTGTTCGATGCCTTTACCGGTATGGCGGCCTCGGCCCCGGCCTATGTTGCGGTGGTGGCAGAGGCCCTGGCAGATGGAGGGGTTAAGCAAGGCATCCCCCGTGCCCAGGCCCTGCAACTCGCGGCCGATGTGCTGATCGCCACCGGCGAACTCCTGCGGAGAAAGCATCCTGCGGTGCTCAAGGATGAGGTGAGCAGCCCTGGGGGAACCACCATCCACGGTCTGGCGGCCCTCGAGGCCCGTGCCGTCCGTGCGGCCCTGATCGAAGCCGTGGAAGCGGCTACCCTGCGCGGCCACGGGCTGGGAAGCGAAGAGTAACTGCTGGCTCGAGGTCTCCGGGTTGGAGGATTATCTTTTTGAATTCGGTATAACCTGCACTCCCGGTTGCAAAAACTCGTTGCTGAAAAAAGCCGTTGCGGGCAGGTCGGTTTTGACGCGTCCAGTCCGCTTGAGCAGGTTGAGGCCGCTCTGCCAGCCCTGGGGGCTGGAAAAACCCAGCCCATTCTGGCGGGTGAAAGGCGACTGGTAGAGCCGCAGCGAGACTTCCAGCACTTTGAACCGGTCTTCCCCAAGGGTGGGTACAAATCTTCGGGCGGCTTCGAAGGCCCTGCGGGGGTCTCGAAGCGTGAGGGCCATCGCTTCCTGGGTGGCCTGCACAAACCGGCGGGCCAGATCGGCATTATCCAGCACACGGTCGGTTGAGATCACCCCCACCCCGGGTGAGAGGTTATACGGCCCTGCCGGGATCACGTTGAGCTGGATACCCCTGGCCTGCAAAACAATTGGCTCGTTGTTGATGAAACCCATCGCCACGTCTACCCGGCCCGTCACGATGGCCTCGGCCTGGGTGAATCCGATCTGTTCGATCCGCACATCCGCTTCGCGCAGACCAGCCGCCCGCAACATGGCCTGAAGCGAGGTATACGAGGTGCCAAACAACCCAGGTATCCCGATGGTTTTGCCCCGCAGGTCACGCACCGACCGGATGTTCTTCTCGGCCCTCGAGAACAGTGCATTGGGTACGCTCTGGTAAAGGGCCAGCACGTACTTGAGCGGTATTCCCTGGGTCCGCAGAGCGATCACATCCTCGGCATCTGCCACCACGAAGTCAAGCCGCCCTTGAGCCAGCAGTGGATATAACTCCGATGAAAAACCATGCTGGAATTCCACCTCGAGCCCCCGCCTGCCATAAATTCCTTCCGCCGCCCCCAGGTAGAACGGGGCAAACTGCACATCGGGCAAAAAGCCCAGACCTACCCGTACTTTTTGGGTCTGGGCCAGGCCCAGCGACAACAAGACCGCCAGTACAACCATGATTCTTAGCATTGCTTTATCCTCGACACAACCGTGCTACACCGGGGCCGGAACAGGCACGAACTGCACCCGACCCAACGCCTGAAGCCATGCTGGTTCAAGGATTTTTAGGAAGTATCGCACATCCCGCCACGCCCAGGCACAGGACACCTGGGCTTCACCCCTTCTCTCATCCGGACTATCACCGTCGGCCTGCGATT
>NZ_CALMCQ010000459.1 GCF_937863175.1 uncultured Meiothermus sp.
GTAGGGGTTGGTCTGGTTAAGCCCAATCTCGTCTCCGTAGTAGAGGCCTGGTGCCCCAGGGAAAGTCAGCAGGATGCCCAGGGCCAGCTTGAATTGTTCGACATCCCCCCTCAGCCGCCACAAGGCTCTGGGAATATCGTGGCTGCTGATAAGGGTGTACATGGTCTGGCGGAGTTGCAGCGGCAGGGCTGTGTAATGATCCCACAAGGTCTCCCAGAGCTGCTCGGTAGAAACCTCCACACTCCAGCCGTACACGTTTTTGCCTGAAAGCCATTCCATCAGCGGGTTGGCGAATCCGGCGTAGTGCATCGAACCATCAATGGTGTGTGCCCGCAGGGTGGGCAGGGTGTCGAAGAACAGCTCGCCAAACACGAAGGCTTCAGGGTTTTCCTCCATGCTGTTGTGTTTGATCATTCGCAAGATTTCGCCATTGCTGCGGTCGGTGCCGCCCTCGCCCATCTGGTGCGCTACGTCTAACCGCCAACCATCGGCTCCCTTACGAATCCAGTGCCGTACCGGGGCATGGTAGCCATCAATCCAGCGCTCCACGGTGAGGGGGTTGGCGTAGTCGAGTTTGGGCAGGGTCTTGACGCCAAAGAAAGCGGCATAAGAGCCGTCGGCATAGAAAGTGAACTGCCCCGCCTCGGGGGAGGTGGGGTCTTGCAGGGCTTTCTGGAAGTCGGGGTGGGTGTTGCCGATGTGGTTGAATACCCCGTCCAGGATCAGCTTCATGCCACGCCTGTGCATCTCCTCCACCAGAGCGTCGAAAGCCTGGCTGCCGCCCAGGTGGGAGTCCACGTTCAAGTAGTCCAGCCCGTCATAGCGGTGGTTGGAGCGGGAGGGCAGGATGGGATTGAGATAGAGGGCCTCAATGCCCAGCGCTTGCAGGTAGTCGAGCTTCTCGATAATTCCCTCCAGATCACCGCCATAGTGTTGCAGTGGCCCGGCGTGCGGTCTATAATCCACAGGCTCGTCCCAGGCTTTTTTGACGATGGGACGACCCATATACTCCCACTCACCGTGTTGGGGGTCGTTGGCCGGGTTGCCGTTGCGAAAACGGTCGGGGAAGATCTGGTAAAACACTGCCCCTACCGCCCAGTCTGGTACGGTGGGCTGGGCTAGCAGGTGGAAGAACTTGTCATAACGGGGCATGGCCCCGTGCAGGCCTCCTGCGGTCAGGTAGGCTTTTTCGGTAGTGAGGTAGAAGCAGTAGCGTAGCGGCGATTCGTAGAGCGGCAGTTTGATTTCCAGTCCACCCTCAGCTGGCTTCAGGGGCCGCCGCTCCACCTCACCGTAGTGCACCAGAATCAGAAAACCAGCCTTAGCGGAGGTCTTCAGGCGCAAGATGATCTCCTGCCCGAGTTCGGGTTTCATCGGGCTGACACAAAAGGGTTCCCAGTCATGATAGTGCATGCGGTCTCCTGTAAGGGGGTCGGACGTCCGTACGATACCAGGCTGCGCTAATTGAGTTGGTCAACCTGCTGCATCAGTCTGCAAAACCGCACAGGCACAGGTGGTTTCAACCTCCGGCCATCTGGCAAAACTGCCTGATGCAGCCTATTCCTTCACCGAACCAGCGGTGTATCCCGACACAAAGTAACGCTGGAAGCCGTAGAAGGTAGCCAGAATGGGGAGCGAACCAAGTACCGCAGCAGCAGCAAATAGGCCCCATTTGGTGGAAAACTGCCCCGTAGTGAAGTTGCGAAGCCCCATGCCGACCGTCCAGGAATCCACTCCCGTGAGCAACAGGTTGGCCATGATGAATTCCGAATAGGTGCCGACAAATTGCAGCAGGAAGATGAACACAAACATCGGTGCGGAGAGTGGAAGCAGGATCAGGGTGAAAGCCTGCCACTTGCTGGCCCCATCAATCAGGGCGGCCTCTTCCAAACTCCGGGAGATGCTCTCGAGGAAACCCTTATAGACCCAGGTTCCAAAACTGATAATTCCGCCCGTGTAGGCCAGCACCAGCCCGGTAAAGGTGTTGAGCAAACCCAGACTCGAGATCAAAAAGTAGGTTGCGACCAGACCCAGGAAGCCAGGAAACATTTGCACAAAGATGAAGACCAGCAGCATCGGATAACGACCGGGGAAGCTGAATCGCGCAAAGGCATATCCGGCGGTGGCCGTTAGCAGAACTGCTACCAGCCCGGTAACGCCCGAGACAAAAAGCGTGTTCCTCACCCAGAGCACGAACTTGGACTCGGTGGCCGGGCCGGTGAACTGCTCGGGCGAAAGGAATATGACCAGAATAAAGCCCAGGATGGCAAAAACGGTCAGGCTGCGGCCCTGAATAAGCGCATAGGGGCTTGCGGATCTATCGTCGCCGGTAATGCGGCGATAGACGACCATGGTCAGGAAGATCAGCAGACTGAGTGCGGCAATGGTCATTAGTACAGCCTGGTAGGCATACAGGATAAACCCATCAAACAATTGAGCATAGTTTTCCCAGCTCAGTTGTGAAAAATCTGGAATCACCCTGGCCCTTACCAGCAAGTTGTCACTCGCCGGAGGCAGGATGCGATAGAGGGTGTTTCGAGGGTCGAAGGAAGCCGCCAGAATTTGAAGCACCGGGTAGTATGCCAGCAGGATCACCACTGCCATGAAAAGGTGGGTGAGGCCCTGTCCGAACAACGGAAATGGACTGCGCCTGCGTCCGTGGCGCATATTGTTGATACGTGTGACCAGCAAGGCATAAAGTAGAATCAGTCCGATTATTGCCAGGAGGCCGCCCAGGACATAGACCCAGCCGTGCTCGACCCGTATAAAGCCTGGGGGCGTGTTGGGCTGGATGCGGGCCAACAAGCTGGGGAAATACACAAACAACACCCAGGCCACCCCAATTCCAACCACCGCCCAACCGATATAACGCGTCACAGCAGCCATCAGCGCACCTCCTTGAGAGCGCCAGTAAAGCGAAAATTGATCAGGCTAATGGCGACCGTGAGAAAAAAGATGATGATTGAGATCGCGCCTCCCAGCCCATAGGCCATACCACCATCGGCTTGAAATGCGGTTTTGTAGGCCCAGGTGATCAGGATGTCTCCAGCCTGCGCAGTAGAGGGTCGTCCCTCTACCGCGGGCTGTGCACCCATCAGATAGATCAGGCCGAAGTTGTTGAAGTTGAAAGCGAATGAGCCCAGAACCAGAGGGATAAATGGCAGGCGCAACAAGGGCAGAGTGATGCCAGTAAGGGTCTGGAAGAAGTTGGCTCCATCAATTCTGGCGGCTTCGTAGACATCTTCGGAGAGATCGGAAGAGC
>NZ_CALMCQ010000460.1 GCF_937863175.1 uncultured Meiothermus sp.
ACATTCGCCAGTCAGATCGTTTCTACTTCTACTCCTGGAGCCAGGATCCGCCCATCCCGACTGGTGAAATTGTCGCCAGCAGCGCCAATATGCACCTGATTCCGGGCAGTGCCAGCATCGAGGGACGGCTGAAGCGCCTCAAGCCCGGCAACATTGTCCGCATCCAGGGTTTTCTGGTCAATGTGCGTGGAACCCAGGGGTTTACCTGGAATACCTCTACACTGCGCTACGACACCGGGAACGGGGCCTGCGAGATTGTCTGGGTGGCTGACCTCATGGTGAAGTAGAAAAACCGTTGATGGCTCATAGCCGATAGCCAGAGGGCAACAGCTATGAGACGAAGTAAGTTTTTCTCCTCAACTACATGCCCTTGAACCAGCGCTCCCAGATTCCAAAGCGCAGTTCTTCTGGAATCCCCACCCCCGACTGCTTGAGGGCCAGCATGATCTGCCCCCGGTGGTGCGACTCGTGGGTGATCAAATAGCCCATCAGCAACAGACCCAACCGTCTGGGGTTTTTGATGCGGGGGTCTTGACTCAAAGTTGCTGCCAGGACGGCTTCGACGGCATCGGCAGAGGAGGCCAGTGCAGCTTGCAGTTCGGCGCGGCTGGACGAAGCCCCTTTCTCAAACCTCGGCACGCCCTCCTGAAAGGCCCTGGGCAGGTGGCTCATCCTAACCTCGTGTATGTGCACGAACACTCGCGCCACATCGCGCCCGGTGGAGGGCTTGCCACTCTTGAGCAGCGGAACCGAGGAGAAACCCTCGTCCGGGATGCGTCCCAGCAACATCTGGTGGATGGTCTCGTGGGTTCGCCAGGCTTCCAAAATATCTTCCTTCATAGTCACTCCCTCCCCCAACTAAATCCATCATCATACACCCTATCCGCCCCTTGTGTATGTTATGTACATAATCCGCAACGGGTGTTATACTCCTCGGATGGACAGGATAATCGTCCGTGGAGCCAAGGAACACAACCTGAAGAACATCACTGTTGAACTGCCTCGTGGGCAGTTCATTGTCATTACAGGGGTCTCGGGATCGGGAAAGTCCACCCTGGCTTTCGACACCATTTATGCCGAGGGGCAGCGGCGGTATGTGGAGTCGCTCTCGTCGTATGCTCGACAGTTCCTGGGGGTAATGGAAAAGCCTGATGTAGAGAGCATCGAGGGGCTTTCCCCGGCCATCTCGATAGATCAGAAAACCACCTCGCACAACCCGCGCTCTACCGTAGGCACCGTCACCGAAGTTCACGACTACCTGCGCCTGCTGTTTGCCCGCGTCGGCACCGCCTACTGCCCCCACTGTGGGCGGCCCATCGAGCGGCAGTCGGCCTCCGAGATCACCGACCGGCTATTCAAACAATCTCCGGATACCAAGGCCATCCTGATGGCCCCGGTGGTGCGGGGGCGCAAGGGAGAGTATCGCAAGGAGTTCCAGCAGTTGCAGAAAGAGGGCTATGCCCGGGTACGGGTGGACGGGGTGATCTACACCATTGAAGAAGCCCTGGGCCTCAAGCTCGAGAAATACGAGAAACACGACATTGACCTGGTGGTAGACCGGGTGGTTTTGAAACTGGAGGAGCGTACCCGCATCGCCGAGTCGGTGGAGCTGGCGCTGTTGCGCGGTGAGGGGTTGATGCGGGTTCTGTACCCCGACTCGGGCCTCGAGGAACTCTACTCCGAAAAGTTTGCCTGCCCCGAGCATGGCAGCGTGCTGGAAGAGTTGGAGCCGCGTATCTTCTCCTTCAACGCACCCTATGGGGCCTGCCCGGACTGCTCGGGCCTGGGCTACAACCAGGTCTTCGACCCCGATCTGATCGTAAATCCCGAACTCTCGCTGGCCGAGGGGGCCATTATCCCCTGGTCGAAGGGCCGCGACAACGGCAAGGGCTATTTGTGGGATCGGTTACGCGCTCTGTCAGAGCACCTGGGCTTCGATATGAAGACCCCCTTCAGGCAGCTCGCGTCGGAGGCCCAGCACGCCGTATTGCACGGTCTGCCCGAACCTTTCGAGGTGGTCTTCCGGCGCAACGGACGCGAGACCATGCGCTTTATGGTCAGTTACGAAGGGGTGGTGCCCTGGCTCGAGAGCCGCTACCACGAGACCGAGTCCGAAGGGTTGCGCGAAGCCCTGGAAGCCTACATGACCCTCAAGGCCTGCCCGGCCTGTGGCGGTACCCGCTACAAGCGCGAAGTACTCTCGGTGCGGGTGGGACAGTTTAACATCGCCGAGGTTTCCAACCTCCCGGTGCGCGAGGCCAAGCTGTTCTTCCAGGCCGTTTCTCAGAACAAAATCGTGGAGGTGGGGGAGCAGCTCGAGCCCTTCCGCATCCACCTCGACAACCTGGCCGAACCTGCCGAGAAACGAAATCTGGGCGAGTTCCAGGTGCAGGTAGCAGCCCCCATCTGGCGCGAAATATACAGCCGGTTGGGTTTTTTAGAAGATGTGGGTCTGGACTACCTGACCCTCGACCGGGCCGCCAACACCCTCTCGGGTGGCGAGGCCCAGCGCATCCGTCTGGCCACCCAGGTAGGCTCGGGCCTGACGGGGGTACTCTACGTGCTGGACGAACCTTCCATCGGCTTGCACCCCCGCGACAATCAGCGCCTGCTGGGC
This sequence comes from uncultured Meiothermus sp., assembly GCF_937863175.1. GTDB lineage: Bacteria > Deinococcota > Deinococci > Deinococcales > Thermaceae > Meiothermus. The sequence continues at coordinate 2,618 of NZ_CALMCQ010000460.1, forward strand.
ACCCTCAAAAAACTGCGCGACCTGGGCAACACCCTGCTGGTAGTCGAGCACGACGAGGAGACCATGCGCGAAGCCGACTGGATTGTAGACATGGGGCCAGGCGCCGGGGTGCATGGCGGGGAGGTGGTAGCCGAAGGCATCCTTGACCAGATCATCGCCCACCCCAAAAGCCTGACCGGGGCCTATCTCAGGGGCACCAGGAAA
>NZ_CALMCQ010000461.1 GCF_937863175.1 uncultured Meiothermus sp.
TAGACAAGGCCCACCCTGGCAGCGCTACCTGGACCAGGGGCAGCCACAACCGCAATCTGATCTGGTACACCGACCCCACCCTGCACTGGAACCGCTCCGTCTGCCAGAACCCCCTGGGTCGCCTGATGAACTTCGATAGCGGGGCCAAGGAGTACGTCTACACCAACCCAGCAGGCCAGCAGTCTACCCTGCGCCTCGAGTTCAGCGCCTGCGGCAACTTCACCGTGACTCTGAACGGACAATCTGTGCAGTAGTCCTGGCGCTCAGGTAAGCTGGTTTTCAACCTGGACCCGGCTGGTTGAACGGTGGAACTTACTGTGAGCGGCTCGTCTCGAGATTCCCAGCGCATACGGATTTCTTTTTACCAGAACACTCGCCCACTCAGGCCCGCCCTTGGCAGAACCGGGGGCGGGTTTTTCAGGTGCTCCATATCCCCATCACCCGCCGCAGCACAATAAGCTCTCCGGTGTGGTAGGCGTTGTGGGCCGCGACGATGTGGATCTCGCGCAAGACACTGTGCCGGTGCTCGCGGCTGTTGGAGAGCGGGGCCAACAAGTCCACGCGGGGGTCTTGCACCATTTCGACCAGCGCTTGCCGGTCTGATAGGAACTGCCGAACACTCGTATTCCAGCCCGTCAGGTCGGTCTGGGCCGATCTTTCCGGCCAGTAGTCGTCGGGAAAGGCAGGCCAGTGGTAATGGTCGGAAACAATGTAGTCCAGGATGTCCTTTTGCGCCAGGCGCAGGTGCTCGACCAGGTGCCAGAAGGTGTAGGGGCAACCCGGTGGTCGGGTATTGAGGTGGGCCTCGGGAAAATCCGTGACCGCGTCCTCAAAATCGGCGTGGGCTTGCCGAATGGTCAGCAGGGCAACCAGGTGTTTTCGTATTTCCCGATCAGTATTCATAGACCTCCCCTACTTGCGGGGCCGCTTGATGGTCTCAATATGGGCTCCATTGTGCAACACCGCCGTATAGAGTTCCCACAAATTCACTGCCAATTCAGGCTCGGTGGTGAGTTGGGTAAAGCGAAAATAGGCTGCATCGCCCGAGGGCAGCACAAAAGTAGGCGTGCCAAATACGGCCAGCTCGCCTGCAGCTTCCAGATCGCGGCCCAATTCGATCCGGCGACCCTCTTCGTCTTCCAGATCGGCCATAAAACGCTCCAGATCCAGGCCAGCCCGGCTCACGGCATCCACCAAAGTCTCGTCGTCGCCCAGTTCCCGCTGATCCTGATGACGCAAACGAAATAGCTCCAGGGCAAAACGCAGGTGGGCTGTCTTCCCTTGCTGTCTGGCAGCGTGTGAAGCCAGAAAAGCCCGCAAAGCCCGGGGGCCTTCCAGGGGTTGTTCGACCAGTTTCCAGACCGGGGCATTGCGCGGTAGGCCTGCGTTTGCCCTATGATTCCCTTGCTCCAAGCTGAAATGCCGAAGTTCCAGATCCAGACCCAGTTGCGGGGCCGCCACCTGAACCAGCTCCAGGCCCCGCCAGGCAAAGGGGCACAAATAGTCGAGGTACGCTGTAACGGTCTGCACGGTCAATCCCCAAAGTACTCGTAGGTATGGTCGCCTTCCAGGCCCAGCATTAGATCGAGGTTCTGTACCGCAGCCCCCGAAGCGCCCTTGCCCAGGTTATCGAAACGGGCCACCAGCAACGCCTGTTCGCGTTCCGGATTTTCGAATACGAACAGTTCCATCCGGTTGGTGCCGTTGAGCCGCTGGGGGTCGAGCACCGGATGGTGCTGGGCATAGGTTTCCAGCGGCATCACCTGGATGAAGCGCTGGTTCTGGTAACGCAGCGCAAGGGCTTCGTGCAGGTCGGCCCCGGTGACTTTATGGGGTAACGCCCACAGGTGTACCGGGATGAAGTCCAGCATCCCCTGACGGAAGCGGGCCACGGCGGGGTTGAAGATGGGGGCCTGTTCCAGACCGGAGTAAACCGTCATTTCGGGCACATGCTTGTGGGTGAGCTCGAGGCCATAGGCGCGGAAATCTCCTGCCAGACGGTGCCCACCCCGGCCTTCCATCGCATCAATCAGTTGCCGCCCACCCCCCGAGTAGCCTGAGATGCCCTGCACCGAGGCCGCGAACCTGGAGGGGAGCAGTCCCGAATCCACCAGGGGCCGCAGCAGTGCAATGGCCCCGGTGGGGTAGCAGCCTGGATTGGAGACCAGCCGCGCTTTACGAATACGTGCAGGCTGACCCTGGGTTAGCTCAGGAAAGCCGTAGACCCAGCCCTCGGCTACCCGGTGAGCGGAACTGGCATCCAGCAGGCGGGTCTGGGGGTTTTCCAGCATCCCCACCGTCTGTTTGGCAAGGTCGTCTTGAAGGCAGAGAATCGCCACCTCCACCGAGTTCAGCAGGCGCTTGCGCTCGAGTATGTCCTTGCGTTTGGCGGGATCAATCGAGATCAGTTCGATATCGTTGCGGAACTGCAAGCGAGCCCGAATCTGGAGGCCGGTGGTACCCGCCTCGCCATCAATGAACACTTTGGGTTTGCTCATGGGTTTTCCTCGAGATCTTTTTTGCGGTACCCCCACGTCCGGTGGAAACCCCTAAGCGCCACCGCCAGACCACCCACCCGGATAAACTTCATCCGGTTTCGTTCCAGCATGACCAGCAGATTTTCGAAGGTGGGGGTCTTCATCTTCAGGCTGGATGCCAGGTTCTAGCAGCATCGGTTGCAGGCAAAAAACCAGCGCTGTGGGGGATTCTACTCGGCGCGGCCCAACCTGTTTGCGGATATGCTCATGGCTTCCCACCATCCTAGCCTAGCAGATGATAGAGTAGGGCTTTCTGAGCGTGCAGACGGTTTTCGGCCTGGTCAAACACCCGGGACTTTTTGTGCAGGGTGGCCTCCTCGACTACCTCCTCGCCGTAGTGGGCCGGCAGGCAGTGTAAGAAAATACCATCTGGAGCAATTAAGTCCAGCATGGCCGGGTTGACCTGAAAGCCAGCAAAGTCTTTGATTTTGCGCTTCTGGCTGGCCTCGGCCTCCTGACCCATCGAGACCCACACATCGGTATAGAGCACCTGGGCCTCTTCCGCAGCGGCGCGGGGGTCGTGGGTTAGGGTAATATCAGCGCCACGCTTCAGGGCTTCCATGTAGATGACCGCATTGGGCTCGTAGCCACGCGGAGTCGCAATGGTCAGCTTGGTGCCCGACAGCACCGCAGTCTGGATGTGGGCATTAGCCATGTTGTTGCCATCGCCGATGTAAGCCACTTTGAGACCCCTGGTGTTGGGGAAAGTTTCTTCGATGGTCTGGTAGTCGGCCAGCAGTTGCACCGGATGCAGCAGGTCGGACAGGCCATTGATCACCGGCTTGGAAGCGTACTGGGCTAACTCCTCGACGGTGGAGTGCAGGTAGACCCGGGCCATGATCCCCTCCACCCAGCGCTCGAGGTTCAAAGCGATGTCGCGCACAGGTTCACGGGTTCCCAGGCCAATTTCGGCATTGGTGAGGTTGAGGGCATGGCCCCCCAGGTGGTTCATGGCCACCTCGAAGGTCGAGCGGGTACGCAGGCTGGGCTTCTCAAAGATCATGGCCAGGGTCTGGCCCTCGAGGGGACGCAGCCCCTTGAATGCCCCCCGTTTCATGGCGTGGGCGGTGTCCAGAACCGCCCGATATTCGGCGGGCGATAAATCGAGATTGGAAAGGAAGTCGCGGCCTTTCAGGCTAGAAACAGGTTTGATCGCTTCAACCACAAGGAGCCTCCAGACCTACCCAGTGCGTATAAACACGCAGCTAGAGAGTTTGATTATACGGGTACAGGGAAAATTGGCCTCGCCGAACCCTCTGGCTCTGCACCCAGGCTGCTGTCGTTGCCACTGCGGAGGCAGTCCTGAACATGAAGACCACCTCCAGGCTCAGGACGGCCCTCGCGGGGCGCTTGTACACCCTACCTGGTGGACATCAGATAGCTTCTAGCGCCATCTCAATCATCTGGTTGAAGGTTTCTTGCCTTTCCTGCGCGGTTGTTTGTTGGCGGGTTACCAGATGGTCGCTGATGGTCAGAATGCAAAGCGCTTGTACGCCAAATTTGGCAGCCAGTGTATACAAGCCTGCTGCCTCCATCTCCACTGCCAGTACCCCATACCTCGCCCAGAGTTTGAAACTGTCGGGCTGGTCGTGGTAGAAGGTATCGGATGAGAGGATATTGCCTACATGAACGGGCATACCCCTGGCCTGGGCATGGTCGTGGGCGCGGCGCATCAGCTCGAAGCTGGCGATAGGAGCATAGTTCTGCCCGGCAAAGCGGATATGATTGATGGCCGAGTCGGTACACGCAGCCTGGGCAATCACCACGTCACGGAGTTTGACCTGTTCTTGCATGGCCCCAGCGGTTCCGACCCGAACCAGGGTTTTGCAGCCGTAGAACTGAACCAGCTCGTGGATATAGATGCTGGCTGATGGGATACCCATCCCGGTGCCCTGTACGCTGACCCGTTTTCCTTTGTAGGTTCCGGTATAGCCAAACATGTTGCGCACCTGGTTATACAGCACAGGATTTTCCAGAAAGTGCTCGGCAATGTACTTGGCCCGCAGGGGGTCTCCAGGGAGCAAAATGGCTTCGGCAATCGCACCGGATGGGGCAGAGATATGCGGAGTCATGCCTGTACTCTATCGTGTAAGGGCAGGTTAAATACAGTATGTAACCCTACCGCACTCCTCGTAGACGATACCGCCCCTCCTGGGTAGAGGCCCATCGGGACCCGCTATCGCTCCTACACCCTGCGGCATCCCTTCTGTTCAGGGCTGATACTTCAATACCCACGGCGGCTCCACAATTGCATAGAACGCGCTGACTTGCAGACTGTTCTATTCATCCGTCCAGTCGCCAAAGCCCTGATGGTCGGACTGGCGCAGGATTGCAAGTTCGAACTGGGTGGGGTTCTGGGCGTGCAGGCGGGCGGTCTGGTAGTCCACACTGCCCTTGTTGTACAGAGAGAGCAAGTTTTCGTCAAAGCTCTGGTACCCCTCCAGGCCCTGCTCACGCAACACTTCGCGCAGGCGATCCGTCTGGCCGGGTTGTTTGAGGGCCTCGCGGATGCGGGTGGTCATGGTGATAACCTCGGTAACAGGAACGCGCTCACCATCGGTAGTGGGCACCAGGCGCTGGTGGATGATGCCCAGGAGGCTTTCGGCTAACAGCACCCGGTTGATGTTGCGCTCGCCCTGGCTAAAGAGTTCCAGCATTCGATTCAGCACACTGCTGCTGTCGCTGGAAACAAAGGTCGAAAGCACCAGATGGCCGGTATAGACTGCATTGAGCACTGCCGAGGCCGTGGCCTGGTCGCGGATTTCGCCAATTACGATCACATCCGCATTCTGGCGCATGGCGGCCAGCAAGGCTTTTTCGTAGGAAACCGCATCGGAGCCAATTTCGCGCTGGATGACGGCGGAGCGCTTGGGACGGTGCAGGTATTCGATGGGGTCTTCGACGGTGACGACGATTCGGGCATGGTGGATGTTGATCTCGTCTACCAGCCTGGCCAGGGTGGTGGATTTGCCTGCGCCAATAGGCCCCGTAACCAGCACCAGGCCCCGGCGTTGATCGCGGAAAAACTCGAGGTATTCCGATCCCACATTAACTTTGCTGAGATCGGTATCTTCGCTGCTGAGGGTATGAAACACCGCGCTGATGGAGCCGCGCTGGTAGAACAGGTTTATCCGCAGCCGGGTCAGGCCAGGGAGGCTATAGGCCACGTCTACCTGGCGGAAGGTGCGCAGGCGGGCTTGCTGCTGGGGGGTGCACAGCTTCTCAACCAGGCTGGTGGTGAATTCCGGGGTGATGGCGCCCTGGCTGACCGTTTTGAGTTCGCCGCCGATGCGGGCCAGCACAGGAATTCCGGCATGAAAATGGATATCCGAGGCGCCTTTGTGCACAAGCAGGGTGAGCATTTCTTCAAAATGCATAGCCAATCAAGGGGAAGCCTATCATCTTTTGTGTAGCCCCGACCCTGTTTTCAAACTGTCAAGCGTTACGGAATCCCCCTTACGGCTCTTAACAAAGGGGGCGGAGCAGCCCCCTTTCTGGCCCTTTGCCGAGGGAGCTGCCCACAAAGGTGCAAATTAGAGCGTTCCCGGAAAGAACCCAGCCATCCCCAAAAGTCAAAAAGTTGTACTGGACTCGTTTTTTGCGACCGGGAATAGCGGCAAAAATAGAGAGAGCCGCGATAAATGTCGGGAGCGGAAGGATTGGCTGAGAAAGCGTATCTCGCTCTGCAATTTGGCCATGCACAGCATTTTGTCCAGGGAACGGGCTCATTCTTTCGGAAAACCGCTCGAAATGCTCCGGTAATTTATTCCCGCATGGATTCCGACCTTCAGACAGCGGCGGGCCACTCTGGTGCGGCTCGCTTCGGGGGCGCATACCGGTTTTTTGGCTACCAGACCAGCGCGCTGCGTCCAACGGGATCTGTCGAGTCCATCCAGCCCACTGGCATAGCAGCGGCCCCGGTACTCGGATGTATGCCGAGCCTGATGCCGCGACCCCATACCGTGGAGATACTTAGTCGAACGAGAGGGCGTGGGCCAGTTGGGCGACCGGGCGACCGGTAATGCGCTGGACAGCTTCGGGAATCAGGGGAAGGATGATCTCGAGGGAGTCTTTACACCCCTGAGGGCCGCCCGGCAGGTTGACGATCAGGGTTTTGCCCCGCACCCCCGCAACCCCTCTGGAAAGTGCAGCCAGTGGGTTTTTCTTATAGGCCTCTATCCGGATGAGCTCGGCAATGCCAGGAGCCTCCTTTTCCAGCATATCGCGGGTGGCTTCGGGCACGTGGTCGCGACTGCTGAGGCGGATGCTGCCACTGGTCAGGATCAGATCCAGACCGTCGCGGTCTGTCCACAGGCGCAGCAGGCGTTTGATCTGGGCAGGCTCGTCGGGGATAATCTCATAGCCGGTAACCTCGTAGGGGCCAAAGGCCAGGGTTTCACGCAACACGGCATATGTACGGTCTTCAACCTCGCCGCGGGCCTCGCGGTCGGAAATGGTAAGGATACCAACTCGAATCATTTGGTACATAGTCTAGACCACAAAGATGATAGTTTTTGGTTATATGTGGCACGAGTGCGTTACACTGGAGGGCCGTTTCATTATTCTTAAGCCCCTGAGCCTCGAGCACGCCCCCGCCTTGCTCGAGCATTTCGATCTCGAGATGGTGCAGTATCTTAGCAATGCGCCCACGGAACCCACCCTGGAGGCTATGCAAACCTATATCGGATCGCTACTCTCGGCCAAAGACCGGGTCAACTGGGCCATCTTCGACAGGGCCAGCGGCAAAATGGCCGGACGCACCGGGTATGTTCGGATTAATACAAAATACCGCTCGCTGGAAACCACCACCTGGATTTTCACCCCTTTTCAAGGGGGGTATGCCAACCTCGAAAGCAAATATCTGCTCATCCGCCACGCCTTTGAGCAACTGAAGGCCGTCCGGGTGCAGTTCCGGGCCGACGCCCGCAACAGCCGCAGTTGCAAAGCCATCGAAAAACTGGGAGCTACTTTCGAGGGAATTTTGCGCAAGGATCAGATTTACCCCAATGGCGTAATCCGCAATACGGCTGTCTACTCCACCATTGACAACGAGTGGCCCGAGGTGAAGAGGGGGCTCGAGGCCAGGCTCTACGCAGCAGGAATATCTGATGCAAAAACTAAAAGCTAGCTTTAGCACAGCAGCTGGTGCAAGAGGAAGAATTGCAAAAGTTACCCTATTCGACGGGTTGGTGTCATACCGGATTCAAAAAGATCATCCTCCAACCCGAAGACCCGGAGGCTCTCTT